>NZ_JACJON010000063.1 GCF_014695585.1 Microcoleus sp. FACHB-831
AAGCATTTATTCGCGCTTGGTTTCAAGCTCAAGACTACTGGAAGGCGAATCCAGAGGAAAGCAAGACACTCATTGCGAAAACGCTATCCATCAAACCTGAAGAAGTTTCCACCGATGGAGTCCAGTTGTTCACCTTACAAGACAACTTAAAAGCTTTTACTCCCGGTTCTACAGCCGAGTCGTTGTACCATACCGCCAAATTGTACGCCGACTTTTATATTCGCACTGGAGGGCTAAACACTGCGCCGGACATTCAAAAACTACTCGATCCGTCCTTTGTGCAGCAGTTGCAGCCAGGAAGTTGACCGCCTTGAGTCACACACATCAACAGGTTTTAGCATGAAATCGAGATTTCTACGCTTTGTATCTCTTTTATTACTCAGCATTGTGCTAGTCACCGCCTGCAATGGCACGACAACCGTAACTTCCCGCCAACAGTCTTTGCCTCTTAGGGTCGGATATAGTCTCTGGGCTGGACACTTTCCAATAGCGATCGCTCAAGAAAAAGGGTTCTTCCAAGCGCAGGGTGTTAAAGTCGAACCCATTTATTCAGAAAACTTTCTCGTACCCGTGTCTAACTTCAGTGCTAATAAAAATGATGGGGTTGCTGTGCCATTAGGTAGCGTTATGAGTAAGCTTGGGCAAAACCCAGAGACAAAAATTGTTTTAGTAACTGACCAATCAGCTGGTGCTGACGCAATGGTAGTTCAGCGCGATATAAAAAGCGTGGCTGATTTGAAGGGCAAGCGAATCGGCACTAAGTTAGGTGATTTTGGAGAACTGTTTGTCACCAAGATACTAGAAACTAAAGGTCTTTCTACTCAAGATGTCAGCTTAGTCAATATAGAAGCGGGAGCAATTCCAGCTTTCTTAAAAAGTGGTGAAATTCAAGCAGGGCAAACCTGGGAACCCTATGTGTCTCAAGCAGTCAAATCTGGGGCTAAAGTGCTATTCACCAGTAAGCAGATGCCTGGGTTGATTGCAGATGTCATCGTGTTTCAGGGCAATGTGCTACGCGATCGCCCTCAAGATGTGAAAGCATTTATTCGCGCTTGGTTCCAAGCCCAAAACTACTGGAAAGCTAATCCAGAAGAAAGCAAAGCAATAATTGCCAAAACCCTGAATATTAAACCTGAAACCATTTCAATAGACGGCATCCAGTTGTCTACTTTGCAAGACAACTTAAAGGCATTTACTCCAGGTTCAACAACAGAGTCGCTGTATCATACAGCTAAATTGTACGCCGACTTTTATACTCGCACAGGAGGGTTAAGCACTGCGCCTGACATTCAAAAACTGATTAATCCGTCTTTTATTAAGCAGTTGCAAGGAGAAAGCTAACCGTGAAACCGTTCCACCTCTCTACCCTCCGCAGTAAGCTAATCTTTTCTTTCTTGGGCGTTGCCCTCCTCCCCCTGCTCGTGCTGGCATCCTGGAATCAACGAACTACGCAGCAAGCGCTAACCAAAAATGCCAACCAAACTCTCTTTGCAGCAGCATCCCAAACTGCTTTGAGTATTGATGCTTTCATCACTAGCAATATGGATGCTGTCCGCGTGGAGGCTCAGTTACCAGTTTTAGGCAAATATTTAAGTTTAACTGTCAAAGAAAGACAACGTATTACCGCAGAAGTTGAGGCGACCTTACTCTCTCTCAGCCGTAAAGATACTTTGAATATCTCCTCATACGCCCTACTCGACGATCGGGGGCGAGATGTTATTGATACATTTACACCGGATATAGGGAAAGACAAATCAGACCGGGATTACTTTCGAGAACCACTTAAAACAGGCTTACCTTATGTCTCCCCCATCACTTATTCCCCAACCAATAATACGGCTAGTCTTTATTTCAGCAGCCCGGTGCGGAATGCGTCTGGGAAGACGATCGGCGTCCTGCGTATCCGTTATAACGCTGCCGTAGTTCAACGATTAGTTACTCAAAATAGCGACATAATAGCAGGACGCGATTCGTTTGCGATTTTGCTTGATGAAAACCACATCCGTTTAGCTCACGGCAACGCACCAGAATTAACTTTTAAATCGGTGACGCCATTACCGCCTGCCCAAGTGAAAGCTTTGCAAGCAGCGGGACGGTTGCCGCATCGGTCGATGGCAGACCTCTCTACGAATCTGCCTGCTTTTGAGCGCGGTCTGGCAAACGCTACAAAAACCCCTTTCTTTACAACCCCCGTAGACGCTACTAGCAAGCTGGATTCAGCAGCAGCGGTTAAGTTAAAGACGCAAACCTGGTTTGTGGTTTTCGTCCAACCGCAAGCGGTATTTTTAGCGCCAATTGAAGCTCAAATCCGCGACACTTTGTTGCTTGCTTTGATTATTGCAGGTGCAGTTGTCATCACTGCTGTGACGACCGGACAACTGCTAGCTAAACCTTTGATTTACCTAACTGACAGCGTTAGCGAATTTACTGCTGGCAACCTCGCAGCTCGTGCTTACATTAAATCAAAGGACGAAATTGGCCTCTTAGCCTTCAGTTTTAATAAGATGGCAGAGCAGGTCGGTAAACTACTCCAGGGTTTAGAAGAGCGCACCCGCGAACTAGAGGCGAGTCAACGTGTAACCGTTGCGGTGAGCGAACTTTCGCGATCGCTCCTAGACTCGGAACTGCTGTTGCGCGAGGCGATCGCTTTAATGAAAAATCGCTTCGGCCTAGACTATGTTCAAATTTATCTGTTAGATAAATCTACGCACCAACTGCTCGCACGGGTTGACTCTGGCAACCACGATAGGATCGGGCAAGATCTAATTATCTCCCTCGACTGCGATCGCAGCGTGGTAGCCCGTGCAGCCCGAAACTATGAAACAATCTGGCTCAATGATAGCGACGCTGCATCAGTTGTGGCGGTGCCGCTGATCGCGCGGGGTACTCTACTTGGGGTACTTAACATTGAAGATAAACGTAGCGATCGCTTTAGTCAAACCGATCTCGAAACCTTCAACACTCTAGCTGGACAAATTGCCACCGCGCTGGAAAATGCCCGCCTATTTGAGGAGATCCAAAAGGCTGAAGCGCAATATCGCGACAAAGCCAAAGAGTTGGAGCAAACGCTACACGAGCTGCAACAAACTCAAAGCCAATTAATTCAGACTGAAAAAATGTCTTCGCTGGGTCATTTGGTGGCTGGAGTTGCCCATGAAATCAATAATCCAGTTAACTTTATTTATGGCAACGTCACGCCTGCCAATCAATACCTTGAGGAGTTACTAGATTTGGTGCATCTGTACCAGCGACACTACCCCACTCCCTCATTTGAAATTCAAGAGCATATTGAAAACATTGAACTCGACTTCCTCGCTGAGGACTTTCAGAAAATTCTGTCTTCTATGAAACTTGGCGCAGAACGGATTCGTCAAATTGTTCTTTCTTTGAGGAACTTCTCCCGTTTGGATGAAGCCCAGATGAAAGCAGTTGATATCCACGAGGGGATCGATAATACCCTCGTTATTTTGCAAAATCAACTCAAACATAAGCCGGGACATCCTGAAATTTTGGTTATTAAAGAATATGGAAATTTGCCTTTAGTCGAGTGCTATGCCGGACAACTAAATCAAGTTTTTATGAATCTTCTTACTAATGCCATTGATGCTATAGATGATTACAATAATAAACGCTTGCCAGAAGAAATTAAACACAACCCCGGTAAGATCTGCATTCATACAAGGGTGGGGACAAGAGGACAAGTTCCCCATCCTCAATTTGTAGAAATCCGAATTATTGATAATGGTTTGGGTATAACGCCAGAAGTTCAGCAAAGATTATTTGACCCATTTTTCACGACGAAAAAAATTGGCAAAGGAACTGGGCTTGGTTTAGCGATTAGCTACCAAATTGTTGTTGACAAACATGGGGGGAAATTGCAATGTATTTCAGCACCCGGTAAAGGTGCTGAGTTCATAATTCAGATTCCCACTAAAATTTAGCCTAACCTTTAGCCGCAAGAATCGCGATCGCATCGCCTTCTACGCGACAAATCCGCCAATCTGGTAAGACTGAAGCACCCATACGACGATAAAAAGCGATCGCTGGCTCGTTCCAATCCAAAACACTCCATTCCAACCGTCCGCAGTCGCGTTCAACTGCTAACCGCGCCAGATATCCCAGCAGTTCTTTCCCTATTCCCTGACGGCGGTACTCTGGTAAAACAAACAAATCTTCGAGATAAATTCCCGGCTTGGTTAGAAAGGTCGAATAGTTATGAAAAAATAGGGCAAAGCCAACCGCTTGCCCAGCATATTCAGCTAGAATCGCCTCTACATAAGAGCGATCGCCAAAAAGGTGTTTGTTGAGCGCATCAACACTACCAGTGACAGCGTGAGATAGTTTCTCGTACTCCGCCAACGCTTTTATTAAATTAAACAGGGCAGGTACATCACTTGGCTGGGCTGGGCGCAAAGTTAAATTGGAAGACATCTGTCAATTTTAGATTTTAGATTTTAGATTTTAGATTATCCTCCAAAATCCCAAATCCTTGTCTGCCAATCTTAAAGCTGAAGTGGATAGTTGGACAGTGCCCACCGTACTGAAGGGGCAATTTTAGATTTTAGATTATCCTCCAAAATCCCCAATCCTAAATCCTAGCTGAGCCAACCTTTCAAGCGTTTGGCAATTTGGGGGCGGCGCAGTTTTCGCATCGCTTTGCTTTGAATTTGACGCACCCGTTCGCGAGACAGATTGAACAAACAGCCCACTTCTTCTAGCGTGTAGGGTTCGCTGCTAGTCAAACCATAACGCAAAGCAATAACATCTTTCTCCCTCTCAGTCAGTACGTCGCCCAAAACCTCCCAAATTTCTTGGCGCATCATGGATTCGCTCATCTGATCTTCGGGAGACTGGTTATCGCTATCTTCGAGCAAGTCTACCAGTTCCGTCTCAGCGCCCTTACCAACTCTATGGTTTAGAGAGAGCGATCGCCTCCTCAACTGCAACAACTGGCGCAGATGTTCTGGCGAAATTTCCAGCGCCACTGCCATCTCCTCCTCGCTGGGATTGCGATGCAGCTTTTGCTTCAATTCCCGCTGGGCTTTTTTAAGTTTATTTAGCTTCTCGACAATGTGAATCGGCAATCTAATTGTCCGCGCATCATTTGCTATAGTCCGCGTGATTGCCTGACGAATCCACCAATAGGCATAAGTAGAAAACTTGTAACCTTTATCTGGATCGAACTTTTCCGTAGCTCGATTTAATCCCAGTGCGCCTTCCTGAATCAAATCTAGGAATTGAACGCCCCTATTCAAATACCTTTTAGCAATTGAAACTACCAGGCGCAAATTCGAGCGAATCATCTTGCGTTTAGCCACGCGACCGCGATATAGGCGATGTTCCAGCTGTTTTTCTGTCATTCCAGCTGCGGCAGCGACTTCTGCTTTGGAAGCCCCGTGTCCCAACTCTTTACGCAAGCGTTTTTCCAGCGCTTCAAATTCCACTAAAAATTGCACGCGATGGGCTAACTCTACCTCTTCTTCTGGTTTGAGTAGCGGATAGCGTGCCATTTCCTTAAAAAATGCTCCTACCGTATCATCGGAGACACTTTTGCGATATCCAGATGGGCGTGCTTCTGCCAATTCTTCCGCCAAATCTCCTAGTTCTGCTTCAACAGCACTAAGGTCGGTTTCTTCGAGATCGGGAGTAATATCGACTGTAGATTCGAGCGGTTCGATTCCGGTTAACGAGGCAATATTCATAACAAGCTCTTAGTATGGTTGGATAAACCGAGGGTTTTAGAACGGCTGCTCTGTATCTATGTAATGTTTACCGATAGCGTTTGCACAAACGCTACCAAGAGTCTGCTTGTACATATCCGTAGCGGACTGTACCTATACCGGGTATTTGCGACCCAGCGTCAAATTTTTTCTGTCGGAATTTTGCTAATCTTGATGTTTAAAACCATATCCCGACGGGCTATTAATGTCTGGGCGCGAAAATTGAAGATTGATTCCCCAAATAGAGGAAATTTGAAAATAATGTTTTCAAGGCTATCAAAAATTGCGCTGCTGATTGTCCTCCTGACTACAAAAATGTAAAAAGTTTTTTGTTTGTGCGATTTTTTGAAAATTAGCGCCCATCAGTAAAGGTTATCCTTCACTCAAGGCTAAAATGAGGAATTTTCTAGAAAAAGTAAGCAATACTACTCTAACTGAGTACATTTGCTACCTTTAATCTTTCCTCAGCGATGGAAGCTTTAAGCTTTTTAAAATTAAGTTGGTTACGAAAACAGGATCTCATATAATTCATAGCTTCACTCTCTATCAATGGTCAGAAAAGCACAAAGTCGTCAGGCATCGGAGATAAATATTATTAGTCGTTGGTTCAGCTAAAATAAATTGATCTAAAAAATCCGCCATTCGAGAGATCTTGAGACTAAACCCCCATGTCAAATCAGTATTTTGGTCTATATCCTCTGGTTGTGGCCGAGCCTGGGGGTTCATACGATACAAATTTGGCCGCCGTTGGTTTTGTAGAAGTTTTGGTAGATTGTCCGGGGGCGCAGGGACTATATACTTATAGGCTACCCGCTGAGTTGGAAGTAAGCCCCGGAGATATTCTGAGCGTGCCGTTTGGCCCGCAGCAGGTGGGAGCGATCGCTATCCGTCTTTTATCCGATCCGCCAGCAGATTTCCCAATCGAAAAAATTAAAAATGTAGAGGATGTAGCCGCTAAAGGGTTTTTCCCCCCTTGCTACTGGGAATTGCTAAATCGACTGGCTAACTACTACTATACGCCGCTAATTCAAGTGATTAAAGTAGCCCTTCCGCCTGGGTTGCTGGGGCGATCGCAACGGAGAATCCGCCTCAAAGATGAGCGATCGCCAGGGGGAACGGGAGCAGATGCTTTTCTAAGTCCAGCAGCGCGTCAAATTCTGCAACTCCTGCAATCTCAACCAGATGGAGACTATAGCTGGCAATACCTCCAGCGCGGGGTAAAAGGAGCGTATCGCGGCTTGCGCGAGTTGTTGCGCTCTGGTTGGGTGGAAAGCTACATGGAAGCTCCCAGAACCCAAAAACCGAAACTTCAGAAAGCGGTAACGCTAATAGTCGATGAATTCCCGGCTGAGGTGACGGTTCGCCAAAGGGAAATTTTGGAAGTGCTGCGGCGTCGCGGGGGCGATTTGTGGCAGACTGAGTTATTGCAGATTTGTAATGCCAGTTCCTCGACGCTCAAGACCCTAGAACAAAAAGGCTGCGTTGTCATTCAAGAGCGGGAATTGTTGCGGACATCGGCGGAACCAGTTTTGGCAGGCGATCGCCCGAAGGACTTGACAAAATCTCAGTCAGATGCACTAAAAGTCATAACGGGGTTATCGGGATTTGCCCAAGTGTTGTTGCACGGGGTAACGGGGAGCGGGAAGACAGAAGTATACTTGCAGGCGATCGCTCCCATACTCGCACGGGGGCAATCTGCCCTAGTCCTAGTTCCTGAAATTGGCCTGACGCCGCAACTTACAGACAGATTCCGCGCCAGATTTGGTAACAAAGTTTGCGTCTATCACAGCGCCCTTTCCGATGGCGAACGCTACGACACTTGGCGGCAAATGCTTACCGGAACCGCCCAGGTAGTAATTGGCACTCGCTCCGCCGTGTTCGCTCCGCTACCAAATTTGGGTTTAATACTCTTAGATGAAGAACACGACGACAGCTTCAAGCAAGACCAACCAGCCCCCACCTACCACGCCCGCACGGTTGCGCTGTGGCGTGCTGAGTTAGAGAATTGTCCGCTTGTTCTGGGTTCAGCTACCCCATCCCTAGAGACTTGGATAGAGGTAAGGGGAGCGGAGGACGAGGAAGCAGCCGAAAATCCAAAATCTTATTATCTTTCTTTGCCAGAGCGCATCCAATCGCGACCTTTGCCGCCAGTGGAAATAGTGGATATGAGGCAGGAGTTGCAGCAGGGGAACCGCTCAATATTTAGTAGGTCGCTGCATGATGCGTTGCAACAACTGCAAGATGAGGGCAAGCAGGGGATTTTATTTATCCATCGACGGGGACACAGTACCTTCGTTTCTTGTCGGAGTTGCGGCAATCCTATAGAGTGCCCTAACTGCGACGTATCGCTGGCATATCATCACACCCACGAGGGAGCGCCGGAACTGTTGCGGTGTCATTACTGTAACTTCGTGCGATCGCAGCCTCAAAGTTGCCCAGAATGCAGTTCCCCCTATCTAAAATTCTTCGGTAGCGGCACGCAGCGAGTCGCGCAGGAATTAGCCCAACAGTTCCCCGATTTACGCTTAATCCGATTTGACAGCGACACGACTCGCACTAAAGGAGCGCACCGCACCCTGCTAACGCGATTTGCCAACAAAGAAGCTGATTTATTAGTTGGCACGCAAATGCTCACCAAAGGGTTAGATTTACCGCAAGTGACGCTTGTGGGAGTTGTCGCCGCCGATGGATTGCTGCATCTACCAGACTATCGGGCGTCAGAAAGGGCGTTTCAAACTCTAACTCAGGTTGCAGGTCGGTCGGGTCGAGGCGATGACCCAGGTCGAGTAATTATTCAAACATACTCGCCAGAACACGCAGTAATTGAGGCAGTGCGGCGGCACGAGCATGCATCGTTTGTTGAGACAGAATTAATACAACGAGCGATGCTGAACTACCCGCCTTACGGTCGGTTGATTCTGTTGAAGTTAAGCAGCTTAGATGCAACAGAAGTAGCCAACGCTGCCCAGATAGTTGCAGCATCTTTGCGTACAGAAGAGGAGGGGCAAACTAGATATGAGATTTTGGGGCCAGCACCAGCGGGTATTATGCGAGTGGCTAATAAGTATCGCTGGCAGATTTTGGTAAAATTTGATGCCTCCGCGCTGCCCTCTTTGCCAGATTGGAATGAAGTGCGATCGCTCTGTCCTCCTGAAGTCAGCTTGACAATTGATGTTGACCCGCTGAATCTGATGTGATGGTAGCAGGTTAGTTTCTTTAGTGGTGGGCATCGCCGGACTAATGTTCGCTGCTGACCATCAAAGTTAAATCTGCTGTATGCAACGTCTCTAGTGTTATTTGGGGCGATCGCTAATTATGTACTGTGCCATCAGGCATAATTGCTCGCTGGAGTTTAGCCCCACTGAGATTAGCCTTGCTGAGGTTAGCCCCACTGAGATTAGTCCAACTGAGGTCAGCTCCGCTGAAATTAGCACTATCCACGTTAGCGTCGATAACGTTAGCGCCGATGAACTCAGCCCCACTGAGATTAGCCTTGCTGAGGTTAGCCCCACTGAGATTAGTCCAACTGAGGTCAGCTCCGCTGAGATTAGCACTATCCAGGTTAGCCCCGATGAACTTAGCCTGGGTGAGGTTAGCCCCGATGAACTTAGCCTGGGTGAGGTTAGCCTGGGTGAGGTTAGCCCCGATGAACTTAGCCTGGGTGAGGTTAGCCTGGGTGAGGTTAGCCCCGATGAACTTAGCCTGGGTGAGATTAGCTCTACTGAGGTTAGCCTGGGTGAGGTTAGCGCCGCTGAGTTTAACTCCGCTCAGGTCTACATCTAAACCCTCTAGGTTCCGACAATGCGCCCTCCACTTATTCCAAATAGCTACACCCTTCTCAAGTAGCGCAAGTTGTTCCACCCTGGTACGAAATACTAAGCAGGCAATATCCCGCACCTGCTTTGCGCGATCGTCAAGTGCCTGAATTATTAACTCCAAGCCTGCATCTCCATATTTGACTGCCTCGTTCAGCGCCGCAATCCGCTGCTCTACTGCGTTACTTGCGAACCGCTGCTTGACTCCAGGTAATCCTCCCAAAACTGCGCTACCTAATAGGGGGGAAATCTGACCGCCAAGTACAGCGTCGGAATCTTTGGGCCGATCGGAATTTTCTGGCATGGGATTAATGCGATCGCATTAATTCTATTCTATTTTGCTAACAAGTCGGCTGCTACCAGTTGTTTTTGGATGGCTAAAACGGCGGCTTGAGTGCGATCGCGTATTTCCACTTTCTGCAATATTGCATGGACGTGTACTCTCACGGTCCCAGCAGTAATATGCAAAAGAACGCCAATTTCCTGATTAGTTTTACCAGCAGCAATTAATGCTAAAATTTCCTGTTGTCGCCTAGTGAGCGGATTTGCTAAAAGTGGCTTTGGCTTTGAAGCAGTTGATTGATTAGCGCCAAAAGCAGCGCGAATTTCTGCTGTTCCAGTTGCATCCCACCACAATGCTCCCGCAGCGACAGAACGCAGCGCCAATACTAAAACAGATACTTCTATTCCTTTGAGACAGTACCCGTGTGCGCCTGCTTCAATTAGTCGCGATATCACTTTTTTTTCAGAATGAGACGTTAAAACTAATATCGGTAAAT
This sequence comes from Microcoleus sp. FACHB-831, assembly GCF_014695585.1. Taxonomy (NCBI): domain Bacteria; kingdom Bacillati; phylum Cyanobacteriota; class Cyanophyceae; order Oscillatoriales; family Microcoleaceae; genus Microcoleus; species Microcoleus sp. FACHB-831. The sequence continues at coordinate 10,315 of NZ_JACJON010000063.1, forward strand.
TTGGCTATTCTTGCTTAAGCAGGCGACAAGCTTCCACACCGCCAACTCCAGGCAATCCCACATCTAAAAGCAGATTCTTTCCCGTTCTAGCTTTAGGGCCAATTGCCCAAACATTTAATATTGCCAAGTGAGGTTAATTATGAATGCAATGATTAGTTTTATCAAAAGTTTCGACGGATCGCTAGCTGGACAACTGATATTAACTGCATCGCAGAATAATAAATTTGGAGGTAGCTTGAATGTAAGCAATTTAATAGGTGATGGCCCAGCGATGTTACTGTGGGGTTTGCTGGGATTAATTCCTCTTTTGATGGTAGCTTTTTTGCTTTGGCGTCGGAACTTATAGGCTAATTTAGTGCAATTCATTGATAAAAATTTCCTGTTGTGCATTTCCACTTATCCCAACTCGCTACAACTATTGCGACGCGGGGCACGTCTTGCTGGCTACATGAATGCCCCCCTTTATGCGGTTTTTGTCGCCCACCCAGCGCGATTCCTTACCAAGGAAGAAAGCTTGCATATTGAAACTGCCCAAAAGCTGTGCGTGGAATTTGGGGGTGAATTTTTGCGTATCAAAAATTATAATATTGCTCAGGCGATCGCTGATGTAGCTAAAAAATACCACATCACCCAAATTGTTTTCGCTGAAAGCCAGCGAGCGCGCTGGAAACTCTTAGTGCGAGGCTCTTTAACTCAACAGTTAGTAAGCTTGCTCAAAAACATTGATTTGCACATTATTGGTAGTGAAAAGCTCACTTCTTCCAACCGCTTGCCACCCGAAGAGTAAAACTTTCATTGCTATTTTTCTTCTTCACCCCGCGCACGGGACAAACGTCCCATGCGCGTCAACCACTTACTTTTGGCAAGCATTTGGTTAGACAAATACAATTACTATATTATGATGTTCTTTTGCACAACACAAGTAGTTTTACAAAGATTTACATAATATTTTTTGGGTAAAATTAGGATAGATTTACATACAACGTGTAAAGATAAAAAGGTTATTAGTTAATTAATAGAATAACCGTTCGCTGTTGATGTTTGACAGTCAACTAACACGCTAAAGAATGACAAAAGTAATTGGTTTAATCAGCGGCACATCAGTAGATGGAATTGATGCCGCCTTAGTAGAAATATCTGGTACGGATGCGGATATAAAAGTAGATCTGCTGGCTGGAGAGACCTACCCATATAACCCTGCCCTTCGAGAGAAAATCCTAGAAGTTTGCGAAGGTAAATGTGTTTCGATGGAGGAGTTTGCCTTCCTTGATGACGCGATCGCAGTTGCCTTTGCTAATGCCGCGATCGCCATTAACAGGGGCTATCCCCAAGCTGATTTAATAGGCTCTCACGGCCAAACTGTCTACCACCGACCTCCAAAAAAGGCATTGGGTACTGAGAGACGCAATAAATCGGCGTTGAGACAAGGACTGGAAATTACGAATTCCCAATCTCCAATTTTGGGCTACAGCCTTCAGATCGGGAGAGGTGCTTTGATTGCCCATCTCACAGGAATTGCTACTGTGAGTAACTTCCGAGTTGCTGATATTGTCGCTGGCGGTGAAGGCGCTCCCCTCGTATCTAAAGTAGACGCCTATTTGCTCAGTCATCCAACTGAGTCTCGTTGCATTCAAAACATTGGTGGTATCGGCAACGTGACTTATCTACCCGCACGGACGGGTAAAAATTGGGATGAAGGCATCTGCGGTTGGGACACTGGCCCCGGTAATGCTCTGCTAGATTTGGCTGTAAAACAGATATCTGGCGGGACAAAAACCTACGACGAAGGCGGAGCGATCGCAGCCGGGGGAACTCCCTGCCTAGAGTTGGTAGAACAATGGCTGCGTCAAGAATACTTCCAGCAGTCGCCACCCAAATCCACAGGTAAAGAGCTATTTGGGCCGGGGTATTTACAGCAGTGCTTGACAGATGCACAAGGTTATCAACTTAGTCCGTCCGATCTCCTAGCGACATTAACGGAACTGACGGTTGCTTCAATTGCCAGAGAGTACCGAACTTTTTTGCCAAAAATGCCAGACCGGGTTTTACTTTGTGGCGGTGGTAGCCGGAATGTATACTTAAAACAGCGGCTGGCTGCAACGCTTGCACCAGTGCCAGTTTTGACTACAGATGAAGAAGGGTTGAGCGCAGATTACAAAGAAGCGATCGCCTTTGCCATCTTGGGCTACTGGCGTCAATTGGGTATACCCGGAAATCTTCCCCAAGTCACCGGGGCACTCTCGGCAGTCCTGCTGGGAGAAATTCACCACTACATTCCCCCAGATGGCGTGTCTTGATTACCCCAGCAAGGCTATGGCAGTTGGGTTAGGGAATTAAGGGGAAAAAATATTGTATTAATATTAGTAATAAGTCAATTTGACAGTGAAAGGAATTTAAGGTTAAAGTACATATTAATTATGGTGGATAATCTTGAACCCCTTTCATTGACTTAATATACTTATACTTAATTTGCCGCCTTTCATGCTCATCTTGCAAGCTTAGTCATTAGCCTACCTGCTAATTGCTAATTGTTAATTGCGGTCATGGCGGTGTTCCAAATCCGGGGGCAAGGTGGACAATTGTGGCTCACACATTTTTAATGGAGGCAGGACGCTGGACGCTCCAGGGGAATTGGCTGGAGCGGAATGAGATGCCCATTACTGTAAAGGGCAAAACTTTAGTGGCCTGGGGGAAAGAGAACTGGTACACGATGGTAATGAAGTTGAGCTTTCCCGGCAGCGATCGCTCTGAGATTTCATTTCAGTATCGAGGTCGTTTAGATGCTGGGGAACGCCAGTATACATTTGTACTACAGCACAGCGTATTAGGGCGTGTTGAAGGTGAGGGCTGGGTTGCGCCGCAAACGATAGTGCAAAGGTATTGGGTACTGGGCGATCGCCAGCGACGCAGCGGCTTTGAAACCCTGCACAGGCTAGACAACAACACCTACTACCTCTCTTCCGGCATCATGGCAGGTCATTATTTAACCAGCTCGATGGAGGCAACTCTGGAGCGTCAGCCAGAATCACATTATTCTTAATCGTAGGTCGTCTTTATTTCGTGGCCAGAAACAGTGGTCGTGCTATACGTCAGGCTGAATTTGGGAGTTGTGCGGCAGAATGAAGAAATTCTTTATTCATCGTTTATCCTGCTTGCTGGATAAAGATCCCTACTCTCTACTCACAGACGGAAAATTGGCCAGCATTGGTTTGGTGTGAGGTGGGCAAGGTTTAAATTTTAAACTTTAGTAGGGGGCTGCGGGGCATCCCTGCACGGGTTCGTGCGGCTAGGGGATGATTCTGGCAACTTCTTTCAATCCAAAAATCCAACTCTCATGCGGAGCAATGGGAACCCCATCAATAAATAGCTTCTACAACTGCTCCAAAGTATCGGAGTCTTCATCATGACGACAGACCCCAACAATGGTCGCTTACTTGCCAATCGCTATCAACTCGTGGAGTTGGTAGGCAAAGGTGCAATGGGTCGGGTTTATCAAGCTAGGGATATGTTACTGGGAGGCGTTACCGTAGCAGTCAAGTTTCTCTCCCAGACACTTTTGAATAACAAAATGCGCGAGCGTTTTGAGCGAGAAGCTACCATCTGCGCCATACTCGGTGAAAAAAGCATTCACATCGTCCGAGTCAGGGACTATGGCGTGGACGAAAACGAAGTCCCCTTCTACGTCATGGAATTCCTCAAAGGGGAAAGTCTCAGCGATGTCATCAAGCCGCGCTCCCTGTCCATATCGCGATTTTTGAGTATCGTTCGCCAAATTTGTTTGGGGCTGGAGTGCGCTCACCAAGGGATTCTTATTGAGGGCGTACTTTGCCCAATTATTCATAGGGATATTAAGCCGAGCAATATTCTGGTTCTGCAAGACCACTCGTTCGGCGAGTTGGTCAAAATTCTCGACTTTGGAATTGCCAAACTTCTACAGTCCGACAGTTCTGGAACCAATTCGTTTATGGGCACTCTCGCCTATTGTTCGCCCGAACAAATGGAGGGGAGGGAACTAGACAACCGTTCTGACTTATACAGTCTGGGCGTGATGATGTTTGAAATGCTGACTGGTGAGATGCCTATCCTGGCAGAAACTCACTCGTTCGGTGCGTGGTACAAAGCCCATCACTTTACACCCCCTAAAACCTTTGAGTCGGTTAACCCGAACCTGAAATTGCCGCATGTGTTAGAAAATTTGGTGATGCGCTGTCTGGCAAAAGCAGCAAGCGATCGCCCCCAAAGCGCTAGTGAGGTACTGCAAGCCTTAGCGCCCTTAGAGCAGCGCTTTGGTCACGCCCGACAACTTGGTCAACGCATAGAGGAAAGGCTCTCCAAGCTGCCTGCGATCGCGATCGCGCAACCACAAGCTGCCCCCTCTGCCGATCAAGTGTGTCGGCTTACTTCCTGGCCGAAAGACAAACCCCACGCCGAAATCGTATTTCCCCATCTAATTCGTACCAGCAGGGAAGTTTTAGCAACCTTGTGGGTTATGCTGCACAAGCACGAGATTGAGAATCGCTCAATTACTACCCGCTACAACCAGTTTCTGTTTTTGATGTCTCCTCATCCAATGGTGCTGTGGATTACCGCGCTGCACAATCGTGAAATAGGCCCTCGCTGGCTGCCTTGCTACCTAGACCTCAAGACGCCTCTGGGTCAGGAAATGGCTCGACTGATGGGAGAATCTGGATGCTATCGTCTGTTGTTCTTTGCATTGGAAGAACCCCATTACTGTGCCAACGTGATGACTTCAACCATTGCACCTGCCCAACGTAAAATGCTGCAAGATTGGGCTAATACGAGCCAGACGCTGGTATCAGCTGCCCAACCGCAAATGAGTAAAACTCTGCTTAAGCAGGAGTTCGATAAACTCAAACCCAAGATTCTTATGAAGTTAGAAGCCATTCACACGGATTCTACCTCCGATATCTCAGGCTAGAGCAATTTTGTAGTGAATTGCGGACTAAAATCTAAAATCTGTGGGGTGGGAAAAATTGTAGCTGCGGCTCTTCTTAGCGTAGCAAATAGCGATCGCGCCAATATCCAAGGAGAATTCACTCTCCATATAATTAAAGCCTGTAGTTCCGGCTGCTGCTCTATTACCTTACTTGCCACAGAAGGGATCGGCAAGTTGCTTGCAAACAGCTTGGAGCAAATTTTGAGCGACGTTAATCTGTCCTTGGCTCTTTCGCGACTTGTCTCATAGAATATCTGTCGCTTATCAAGAAACTTGAACTATTTAATTAATTGAAAAATATCATCCTTCAGTTTTGCCCCTGAAATAGGCGGCGCAACTAACGCGCAAAACATAACAAAAAAAAGGCAGTTCAAAAAGGCAGTTCATTGGAATCGCCGTATTTTTAAGTTGACGCCCCAGCATCCCCAGCTCCTTTCCTCGGTGGAACAAAGCAAGAGACGGAGGTCGCCGACCCGCGATACCCATGCTATTAGTATCCAGCTCCAGGCTCTAAGCCCCATTGGTGCTTGAGAAGATGCTTATAGGTAGCTTCGCGCATAACCATTTGCTCATACAGCTTCACCAAGAAGTCTTGGGCTTGTTCGCGGCTCATGTTTTGAACCTGCGTTTCAAAAGAGCGGATGCTGAATTGTTGTTCCAGAGATAGTTCAATAGGTTGACTCATGGCTAACTCCGAGGTTTAAAAAATTAGAGTTTGTTTTTGGAAGGTATTATCAGCCCAGACAGGCTAGAGCTTTAAGGCCTTCACCGTTCTGTCTTTTCCCTTGTTATTAAGAAAGATAACAAGTATTTGACAAACTGCCCATCCGTCTAGGTAGGTACTTCCCTTAAATCCAAAGATGGAAAATCATCCTCATATGTTTCCATTAGAGGATGATGGTATTTTTATCAAGTTTTCAGCAGCTAAATTGCTCAAAATGAACAAATAGCTGAGTATATGTACTTAAGGTAGCTGCCTATAGAGGAAGACACCGATAGGGGGGCAGCAAAGAATTCTCACCTATTACCTATTCCCCATTAGCTATGCCTTTTTAAAAATCACCAAGATGACGCCAGCGACAATCAGGCCCAAACCAATATAGCGAGTAATAGGAATGACTTCTTTAAAAACGAACAAGCCCACTAAAAGTGCAAAAACGTAGGAGAGGGCGATCGCGGGGCCAGCAACGCTGAGATCCACGCGCGTAAGCACCAATATGTAAAAAACTGCACCCAAACCATAGCAAGTAAGCCCAGCCAAAAGTTCTGGTGTCTTCACGATATTCAAAACAAGGCTGACTGCATTGCTGGCATTGACTGCTCCCAGCTTATTTGCCCCGGACTTCAGAAAAAATTGCCCCGCAACACTAGCTAGGAGCGAAATGAGGAATAATCCCAACTCTTTTGGAGTCACAGCAACATCCTGGCATGATTAGTTCAGTCTCCTAGTTTACGCCAGATTTAGCCAAGCCAGAGTTAGGATTAACTCAGAAATTTCCTCCCTAGATTACATTCAGATATCCTAATGACGAAAGCTATTCAATCAAACTACACCAGCGAGCAAGTTGCGGCTTGGCTGCGTGGCTTACTTGCAATTGCGTGGGCAGATGGCGACTTTGATGCCGAAGAACAGAATTTAATTGCTGCGCTGACGACTGATGAACTGGCTCCTGCCATCAATTTTTGTTCCATAGAACCAATTACCCCCAAGGAATTGGCAGATGCTTTGGGTAATGACGCTAATATCACAGAAAATTTCTTGCGTACCGCGGTAATGGTAGCTGTTGCAGATGGCATATATTCCTTTAGTGAAGATAAATTGTTGCGGCAGTTTTTTCAGGCTCTGGGACACAAACCGAAGGCGTTAGAGGCGCTGCGGCATACTATGCACCATCCTCCGGAAAGTGAGGGTGGAGGCGAAAAAACAGCCCAGTTGAATCGTGAGCAATCATCTGCTTTACCACACCCAGATGTGCTGCGACCAGTGCGGGTATGGCTAGACGATCTAAATGTTGACGACCCCCAGGTGGCGCGATTTTTGTGCAAAATGATTCCCGCGCAGTGCCCGTTTGAGCGAGATATTAAGTTATTCGGCCACAAGGTTGTACACATTCCACCCCTGTGCAAGCTCAATCCCCTCTACGATCAGTTAGTAGGTCTACGCTTCCGTGCTTTGTCTTATCTGGCAGATGATTGCAAGGAAGATGTATCGAACTATTACTAATGGGGCATGGGGCATGGAGCAGGGGGATTGAGTTCTTAGCTTCGTTTTTTGAGTTTAATCTCGCACTCTCCCAGTGGGAAGAGGCGAACTTATTGGCGTTGAGACAATATTCTTCCAATCTCCCCTTCTCGCCGGAGTCCGGAGCCCGGACTCCCATGCCCAATTAGAAATTAACAATTAACAAAAATTATGCAATTTATCGATCAGGCAGAAATTCAGGTTGAGGCTGGCAACGGCGGCGATGGGATTGTGGCGTTCCGGCGGGAGAAGTACGTCCCGGCGGGAGGGCCTGCTGGTGGGAATGGCGGTCGTGGGGGATCGGTAATTTTAGAGGCGGTTGAAAATCTGCAAACCTTGCTGGACTTTAGATACAACCACCGATTCAAGGCTGAGGATGGAGGGCGCGGAGGGCCGAGTAATCGGACGGGTGCGGCGGGTAGCGATCGCATTATTCAAGTTCCCTGCGGCACAACTGTCTACGATATAGAAACCGAAGAACAGATCGGCGATTTAGTTTCGCCCGGACAGACTATAGTTATCGCCCAAGGTGGCAAGGGGGGACTGGGAAATCAGCACTTCCTAAGCAATCGCAATCGCGCACCCGAGTATGCTTTACCGGGTTTGCCCGGTGAACAACGGCAACTGCGTCTGGAATTAAAGCTGTTAGCTGAAGTGGGAATTATTGGTTTACCAAATGCTGGTAAGTCTACCCTGATTTCTGCCATTTCAGCTGCACGTCCCAAGGTAGCAGATTATCCATTTACAACCCTAGTGCCGAATTTAGGCGTGGTGCGTAAACCCAGCGGCGACGGTACTGTTTTTGCTGACATTCCAGGGCTAATTGCTGGAGCCGCCAGCGGAGCTGGTTTGGGTCACGATTTTCTGCGCCATATTGAGCGCACGAGGGTGTTGCTGCATTTGATTGATGCGACCCAAGAAGACCCGATTGCTGCTTATCAAACGATTCAGCAAGAGTTGCAAGCTTACGGACGCGGTTTATCGAGTCGTCCGCAAATTGTGGCGCTCAACAAAGTGGATGCTGTCTCGCCAGAAAGTTATGAAGCGATCGCTACCCAGCTCAAGAGGCTAAGTAAGTCGCCCGTCTTCACCATTTCAGCTGTAGCCCGCGTCGGGCTGGAGCCTCTGTTGCAAGAAATTTGGCAAACTCTAGATATGTTAGTTGTTACCAGTTAGGAGCCATGAGTTGAGAGTTAAGAGCTGGGAATTATTAACTCAAAACCCAAACCTCTCTTCTCAACTGTTAACCGTTTCTTGTAGCCGGAGGCTTAGCGACTGGGGTGGTAGTTGAAGGCGATGGAGGCAAACTGGGGGAAAACGCCCCAGTGTCAAAATATTGATAAGCGGCGCGAGATATTTTGCGAATTAGCTCTTGGGCGCGATTATCGTTGTGCGGGCGTTTCACCATAACCGCGGCGATGTAACGCTTGCCACTGGGCATATCAATTAGGCCAACGTCGGCGACGAGGGAGCCAATATCGCCAGTTTTGTGGGAAATGGTGGCACCATTTCCCAGCCCTTTGGGCAGCATGGAATTAGTCACGGTTCGTTGCATGATATCCAGCATGCGATCGCGCGATGGCATCGAAACTAAATCCCCTTGATTAACCAGTGCCATTACATTGGCCAATTCTTTGGGGCTGGTCGTGTTGGTTCCTTCCAAATCGGGTAGCGGATTCTGAATTGCTGTTGCTGTCAACCCCCACGAGCGAAACCGCTGATTGAGAGCTGAAGCACCACCCATACGAGCTATCAGCATATTAGTGGCGGTGTTATCGCTAATCGCCATCATCTTAGTTGCCACTTCCAACGCCGTGTACTTTGTTCCGAGCTTTTTGTATTGCAAATCGCCCGAACCGCTGCCAACCATTTGCCGCTTTAGCGTTAACTTTTCATCCAGACGAATTTTTCCCTCATCCACGTCCTGAAAGAAAGCAACGAGAATCGGCAGCTTAATTGTACTGGCGGCAGAAAATGTGGAGTCGCCCTCTGAATCGAAGTAAGCGCCCGTATCGATATCTACCAAAAACACGCCTGGTTGCAACTTAGGATTTTGCTTGACAAGAGCCTCTAGATATGAGGTAAAAGGTGTAATTTCCTGAGCGAGTTTGATAGTCCCTAGCGTGCTGGGAGCCGAGTGAACTAGCGCTTCCTGAGTTTTATCTGCTGACTTAGACGCGCCGAGCGATCGCGCCTCTACTCCTGACTTGTTAGAGGCATTTTTCTCATCTAGGTGAGCTGCTGGGTCGGAGGCGGATAAAAGAGTACCAGCGATCGCGCCTACTCCCACGCCCAAAATTAGCAAGCGGGCGGCGTACAAAAGCGGGGAAACGCGGCGGGTTGAATTCTTAGCTGGTGGTTTCGAGTTGTAGGGACGGGATTCATCGCGTCTAGGTTTGGCGTTTCTAGGGATAGAATCCTGATTTTTTGGGGCAATTCGTTTGCGATCGCCCTTGGCGTATGCCCTACTCTCCCCCACGTCGCGAACCGAACGACGATTGCGGGGGGGCTGGGACGGCTGCGTGAAGGGGGCTTGGATTACTGAGTTATCTGGCTGCCTCGTCAGGGGTACAGAGTTTAGCTGACCTGGCTTCGCCTGCGCCAACCTCGTTGAAGCAGATTGGCGTTCCTGCCGGGATACCCTACCAGACAGCCGCCCTATTCTGGCGCCCGACGAGCTTTGAGGTCTTATATCCGTGTGAATTATCAACTTCTGCAAGGGCGCTGTTCCTGCGGGCGTCCTCAATCGTGTCTCTTGCCTTTGTTGTAGCTGCTGTCGCCGTGCGGCGCGGGTTGTGCGTTCGCGCCCGGTAGAAGGCGGAGAATTTGCCCGATCGCGATCGTTGTCTATAGACGCTGCCACTACTAACTCCTCACTTTACCAATTATTAATTTTTCTATTAGTTCGCACGAACAAAATACCTTTTACTTTGCTTAATTTTACGAGCTGTTGCGTCCAGAGGCGATCGCTATTGCTTTTCCTGGTGGGGTAAAGATTTTAGTGCCCACTCCATCTGGCTGAGAATCCCTCGCAGCATACCCACTTCTGTCTCTGTTAGGCTTGCTCTATGAAACAAGCGTCGAAATTTTTCCATGCGGCTGGCAGCTGTGTGGGGATAAAGGTATCCAATCTTTAATAACACAGCTTCTAGCTGCTGATAATACTCCTCCAAAACTTCTAAAGGAGCTTCAGGAGACATTGGGGGAGCGGGAGAAGTTTCCGATGGACTCTGGAATCTTAACTGATGGGCATACTGATATAGCTCGTAACAGCAAATAGCCACAGCAGTGGCCAGATTTAAAGAAGGATACTCCGGATTTGCCTGAATGAATACAAATCGCTGGGCATAATTAAGTTCAACATTGCTCAGTCCCCGGTATTCTGGGCCAAAAATTAAGGCTGATGGCTCTGGTTCTTCCAATAACCAGGGCAATGTGCTTCTAGGGCTTTCTAGCTCGGTGGGGATCGTTCGAGGACGTGCAGTAGTGGCGATCGCTCTTTTGCATCCTTGCAAAGCTTGGGGCAAGGTCGGCACCTCTAGGGCAGATTCCAAAATATCGGCAGCATGAACCGCCATGTCTCGGGCTTCTTTTGATAGGCGATCGCACTGGGGATTCACCAGCACCAACTGCTCGATACCCATATTTTTCATCACCCTGGCGATCGCGCCGACGTTTCGCGCTCCCGCTGGTTCTACTAACACTATCCTCACCGCCGCTAATCTTTGCTCCCCCATATTTCTAAAATTAAAAGGGAATTGTATCGTTAACTTAACATGGCTAAGGCACGCTCTAAATCAGATTTGCCCACAAAAATTTGTCCGGTATGTCAACGTCCCTTCACTTGGCGCAAAAAATGGGCAGATTGCTGGGATGATGTGAAATACTGCTCGGAGCGTTGTCGCCGTCGTAGGTCTGAGGCTCAAAAATAAGAACGAACCGCAGAGGAAGCAGAGTAAGAGAAAGAAGAGATGGAGTTATAAGTGCAACCTAAGCTGATTATCCACGGTGGTGCTGGTAGTTCTCTCAAGGGTAAGGGAGGAGTTGAAGTGGTCAGGCGATCGCTCTACACGGTAGTAGAAGAAGTTTATGCTCTCCTTCTAGCTGGTGCAAGTGCGACTGACGCTGTAGTGCGCGGTTGCCAGATGTTAGAGGACGATCCCCGTTTTAATGCGGGGACGGGTTCGGTTCTACAATCCGATGGTCAGATCCGCATGAGCGCTTCATTGATGGATGGTGCTTACCAGCGCTTGAGCGGGGTGATCAATGTTTCTCGCGTCCAACATCCGATTGAGTTGGCACAAGCTTTGCAAGACTCCCACGACCGAGTTTTATCTGATATTGGCTCAGCTGAACTGCTGCGAGAACTACAAGTTCCTATCTACAATCCCCTGACTGAAATCCGTTTGCAGGAGTGGATTCAAGAGCGCGACGAAAACTTTGTCAAAGAAGCTGCTGGGGTGGTGGCTGAAACAGAATTGGTTAGCGAAACAACTGCTAGGGTCGGTACCATTGGCGTAGTAGCTCTGGACGAGCGAGGACGCTTGGCAGCAGGTACTTCAACTGGTGGCAAGGGGTTTGAACGGATTGGCAGGGTGAGCGATTCGGCTATGCCTGCTGGTAATTATGCTACGGCGGATGCTGCTATTAGTTGTACGGGAATTGGCGAAGATATTATTGATGAGTGTTTGGCGGCGCGAATTGTGGTGCGGGTAACTGATGGGGTGCCTTTGGCGCAGGCGTTTGAGAAGTCGATGGTTGAAGCACGCAAGCGTCAGCGCGATTTGGGGGCTATTGGATTAGATGCGACGGGCGCGATCGCTTGGGGTAAAACTAGCGAAGTCCTCCTCGCTGCTTATCACGATGGCAAACAAATTGGCGACACTTTGGAATGGTCTGATGGTAAGCTAACTGGCTCTTTGTAAATAGTTGAACGAGGCAAATCTTTCACGTTTTGAAAATTTGCCTCGTTCAGGAGCGCAGCGGCTGCTATCTTTGTTCTACTTTCCCAGATAAATAAGCAAGCGATCGCCATAGCAAACTTCTGTAAGTTAAACTCTTGGCGCATACATCATCACCAGTACGCCCAGCAGAGCGATCGCACTTCCTAATATGTCAAATTTGTCTGGACGTATCTTATCAACTTGCCATCCCCAAAGAATTGCCAGAATGATGAAGAAACCTCCATATGCTGCATAAATTCGCCCAAAATTAGCTGGTTGCAGGGTTGGTATTATGCCGTAAATAATTAGCGCTATTGCCCCAAATACAGCAAACCAGATACTTTTACCTTCCCGCAACCAAAGCCATATAAGGTAGCCGCCGCCTATTTCGCACAACCCAGCTAGTAAGAAATAGAGCAGAGACTTGACAATTTGCATCTTTTTACTGCGCTTTATCTGACTTGGATTTTAAACGCCAACCGGGTTTAACAACTTGATGGGCGCGAGCGATCGCCAAACTATCATCGGGTACATCTTCTGTAATTACAGAGCCAGCAGCTACGGTGACATCTTCGCCCAATGTTACAGGTGCGACTAGGACGCTGTTGGAGCCAGTTTTAGAGCGATCGCCTATCTTGGTTGGATGTTTGTTAACGCCGTCGTAGTTGGCAGTAATTGTCCCAGCACCGATGTTAACTTTATTGCCTGTTGTCGTATCTCCCAGATAAGACAAATGCGCGACATTAGTGCGATCGCCCAATTTGCTATTCTTCAATTCCACAAAGTTACCAATGCGGCAAGATTCGCCTACTTCCACATGACCGCGCAAATGGGCGTAGGGGCCAATTCGGGAGTTGTTTTGCACGACGCTATCGGTAACTACCGAATAAAGCACGGTGACATTTGCACCAATTTTGCTATTTTCAATAAGGCTACCAGGCCCGATGCGACAACCAGAAGCGATCGCTGTATTTCCGCGCAGATGCGTTTGCGGTTCAATAACCACATCCGCTTCTAATTGCACCGTGTCATCAATCGTAAGCGTCTCTGGATTAATCAGCGTCACCCCAGCCGCCATCCAACCATCCTTCACCCGCGTTTGCAAAATTTCATAAGCCGCCGCTAATTGCTTGCGGTCATTAATGCCGAGAATTTCCTGGTAATCCTCAACATCTACAGCCATTACTGGATTCAGGTAATTTACCGTGTCCGTCAGATAATATTCCTGCTGGTCATTGTTAGGCCTTAATTGGGGTAGCACAGTCGCCAATTCTGGCCAGCTAAAGCAGTAGACACCCGCATTAATGCGGCGATTTTGCTTCTGAGCCGCTGAACAATCGCGGTCTTCCACAATTTGTTTGACCATATTTTCGCCATTACAAAAAACCCGCCCATAACCTTTAGGATTAGGCATCTGGGCGGTTAATAGGGTGGCGGCGTTGCCATGCTGCTTGTGAGTTTGCAGCAGATGTTTGAGGGTTTGGGGTCGCAGTAAGGGCACATCCCCATTTAAAACAAGTAGATCGCCTGTGAATCCCTCTAGGTGGGGGATTAATTGTTGAATGGCATGACCTGTTCCGAGTTGCTGGTTTTGCTCGACAAATTCCACGCGCTCGAAGGACCCCAAGGCGCCTTTAACTTGTTCGCCTTGATATCCCACGATGATGAGACGCCGCGATGGATCGAGATCCAGACAACTATTAAGAACTCGTTCGACGAGACTGCGACCGCCCAAAGAATGTAACACTTTGGGAAGCTCCGATTTCATTCTCGTCCCACGTCCAGCCGCTAGAATTGCTACCGCTACCATAATAGTTTTGAGTCTTGTAGAGACGCGATTCATCGCGTCTGAGTTTTGAGTTTTGATTTTATTCAAAAGTCAAAATTCATAACTCCTAATTATTGCACGCTGACTGCTGCTGGCTACGTCTGTGGTAGGTGGGTAGTGCGAATAAAGGTGGTAAATTGCTCTATAAGTTTGGGATTGCGCCAACCTTTTGCTGTCTCTTCGGCAATAATTTCTAGGGCTTCATCTGGGGTAAAAGCTCTTTTGTAGGGACGTTCGCTTGTTAGGGCGTCGTAGATATCAAGAATTTGAAATACTTGAGCCAAATAGGGAATTTCATCGCCAACTAAACCATCGGGATAACCCGTGCCATCCCAACGTTCGTGGTGATTGCGAATGATGGGGATAACTCCACGCATGGTGCGAAGCGGCTTGCAAATGTTTTCGCCTATGATGACGTGCTGCTTCATAATGTCCCACTCTTCGGGGGTCAATTTGCCTTTCTTTAGCAGAACGGAATCGGGAACGCCTACTTTGCCTATATCGTGGAGATGACCCCCCCACATCAAGTCGCGCACTTCATTGCGGGGAAGGTTTAGGAAATTACCGAATGCTGCACCTAATGTGACGAGTCTTTCGCAGTGGTCGCCAGTAGCGGGATCTCGGCTTTCGACCGTTCCGGCAATAGAAAACAAAACCTTTTCAGCATGGTCTAGGTCTTCATTGAGGCGCTTTTGGCGGATGAGGGAGCGGACTCTGGCGCTTAGTTCAAGGCGGTCGAAGGGTTTGGTAAGAAAGTCATCTCCACCAGCTTCAATGCCCATAATGCGCGATCGCCTGTCATTCAAAGCTGTTATAAAAACAACGGGTATCAGGCGCGTCTGTTCTTCTTGCTTCAGGCGACGGCACACTTCAAATCCATCCATCCCCGGCATCATCACGTCTAACAAAATCAAATCCGGGTTGCACTCTCCCACTCGCACCAATGCCGCTGAGCCGCTATCTGCTTCTAATACTTCGTATCCCTCGACTGACAGGAGTGCGACTGCTGTCATCCGACTGGAGGGATGATCGTCAACAACAAGCACCTTTGGCCGATCGGAATCAAGGAAGCTTGCTGACAAAGACTGCTGTGTTGAAGAATCGGATCCATTTAATGAATGTAGCATAATATAGCGCCGCAATTTGCTTCCAGTATGGTGTATGAGCGTAACCGCGAAATCAGTTTTTTCACGTAAAAATTTTTGCGAATAAGCTACTATGGCTATCTGAAGTTTTATTAATATTCTTGATGGTTGGCCTTACTCGGAGGGGCTGACTATAAATTACTTTATTTACTTACATAGATCGATTAATTTTAGTGGGTAGAGTTTAACCAGCGTCTTTTCCAATGGGAGCTAGGTTCTAGAGTACTGGCTTGTTGCTCAATTTGACGACGAAGCAAAATGGCGGCGGCTGAGTCGCACAAATTGCGATCGCGGTAGGGAATGGCAGCCTTTGTTTGTAAATGTTCTTCTTCTTGTTTAGAAAGTGGCGGTAAATCCTCTGTTGCGAAGCTTGCGACAGTTCCGGGCGATCGCCTACCTACTCGTGCGGAAGATGCAATTTTTAACCCAACTGCCCTAAGTGCTGTCCGCACGGCAGCGGCACACGAATATGTAGCCAGTCTACCATCTGGCTTGAGGCATTTTGCTACCTTATCCAGAAACTCGACTGTCCACAATTGCGGACATTTCCTGGGTGAAAAGGGGTCGAGAAAAATGGCATCTGCAAGGACGCCTGACTCAACTATTTGCCCAATTGTTGTTCTTGCATCACCGATGAGCAAAGTTGCTTGCAGTCTGTCTGTTTTAACTTGGTGAGATGTCGCCAAGGCTGTGACAATTTGGATGATATTTGGGTTCCAGATATTAAGTAGGCCGCCTTCGATCGCTGCTTTTGGCACATCGGAATCTAGTTCTAATCCTACCAACTCCACGCGGCAATTGGGATTAACTTGCCAAATATTTTCTAGTGCAGCAGCCGTGTTGTAGCCAAGTCCATAACAAACATCCAACACCCGCAAGGTGGGTTGCTGAGCTTTGTGTTGAATTTGCGCGGTGTCAACAAACTTAATCAGGCTTTCTGCACGCGCACCCCAATGGGTGTGAAATGACTCTCCAAACTCATTTGAGAATAAAGTGAATGAACCATCTGCTGTTAGTTGTGGTGTGAATTTATCCCATTTATTCATAATTAATTGCTAGTGGCGTAGCTTATTCCAAGAAGCGATCGCAATCTGTAACGATCAATTTTGATGTTCGCCACAATTATGTTTAGATAAAGAGTATTCAGCTCTGTTATATCGAGGCGAGTGGGGAAGCAGATGGGATTGACAATCAGCCTGTATGCATCCCTCAGACTTTACACTGTTTATGATTGCATATATCAAGCCAATGACCGATACACCGTTTGTAGTTTCCGCTGCTTGGCTTCACGAACACCTCAACGATTCGCAAGTGGTAATTGTTGATTGTCGCTTTTCCTTAGCAGATCCAGAATTGGGACGTAAGCAGTATCTCACCAACCACATTCAAGGCGCTCATTATTTAGATCTAAATAAAGACCTTTCGGCGACGGTGGGACGACATGGAGGACGGCATCCATTGCCTAACGCAAGTGAGTTAGCCAACAAGTTAGCAAATATAGGGATAAATTTCCAAGAAACCTTTGTTGTCGCTTACGATGATTCGCGATGTGCCTTTGCTGCGCGTTTGTGGTGGTTGCTACGCTACTTGGGACACGATCGCATCGCGATTTTAGATGGAGGCTTGACTGGCTGGCTGACCGCTGGGTATCCTGTGACTGAAGAAATACCTTCACCATCGCCAGGGTCATTTGTGCCCCAAGTGCGATCGCATCTTGTAGTTGATATTCAAACTGTAAAAGCCAGAAAAGACTTACCGGAAGTTTTACTGGTTGATTCGCGAGAGAGCGATCGCTACCGAGGCGAACGAGAACCCATCGATCCTATTGCTGGTCACATTCCAGGCGCGGTAAACTACCCCTGGCAAGAAGCTACTAACGAACGCGGCAACCTCCATAATGAATCCTTGCAACGTCAGCGGTGGGCAGACTTAAAGCCAGCAGACGAAATTATGGTTTATTGCGGTTCTGGTGTCACCGCTTGCGTCAACCTATTATCCTTGGAAATAGCAGGGATTGACACTGGCAAGCTTTATGCTGGAAGCTGGAGCGACTGGTGTTCCTATTTGGTAAGTGAGGAGAGCGATCGCTGAGCTATAAAATCATACCTTCACAAAACTTTCAGTTGCCAAAGCATAAACTCTCTCATATGATTGGTTTTACAGTAAAATGTCTATTCTAAATCCAAAATCTATAGGAGTCGTGGGTAACAAGTACAACAGTTAGTTAGTCCTCAACTGAGGTAAAGTTTATACGCACAGTTTTTTGCAGGCTTTGCCCAAAGTTTTTAAAATTGCGGCTTTTATTCCCCATTTTGCGCTATTGCCTCCCGGCTGCTAGCAGAACTATTGGGAGTAAAAATAAATTGGATATCAGCAATAAGTAGCATTAACCCTTATCCTGGTAATTGCTAAAATAAATTATTCCGAATAAATTTCTACAAATTTTAGGTCTTAGTTTCTATGGCTCCAATGAACCGTCTGTCTATTTTTGTAGACGGCAACAATATGTTCTACGCTCAACAAAAAAATGGCTGGTTTTTCGATCCCAGAAGAGTGTTGGAATACTTCAAAAAAGAACAAGACGATACGATGCTGATCAATGCCTTCTGGTACACCGGATTAAAAGATCCGCAAGATCAACGGGGCTTCCGAGACGCACTAATTAGCTTAGGTTACACCGTCCGCACTAAAATTCTTAAAGAATACTACGACGATAGTTCTGGTCGATACTCGCAAAAAGCAAATTTAGACATAGAAATAGTCGTAGATATGTTTAATACAGTAGATCAGTACGACAGGGTAATTTTATTTAGCGGCGATGGCGATTTTGAACGAGCTATTGAATTATTACGGTCTAAAAGCACTCATATTACAGTTGTATCTACCGAAGGAATGATTGCCAGAGAATTGCGAAATGCTACAGACCGCTATATAGACCTGAATGATATTCGGGAATATATTGAGAAAGTTGAATATTAAGTAATTGGCAAAATTTAGTAGTTAAGAGTTAAGAATTAAGAGTTAGGAGTTTAAAAAAAATACCATAAATAATCAATATCAGTAAGAACTCATCATTCAAAACTCATAACTATTAAAAAAACATTGCAGATTAACCAAATTTGGAGGAAATGTTCTTTAGCACTATGGAAGTTCAACCTAACGGGGATCGGATTCTTATTTTTGATACCACGCTACGGGATGGCGAACAATGCCCCGGAGCTACGCTGAATGTAGACGAAAAGCTAATAATTGCCAGACAGCTAGCTCGTCTGGGAGTGGATATAATTGAGGCGGGTTTTGCTTATGCTAGCCCAGGAGATTTTGAGGCAGTTGAGAAGATTGCTAAGACAGTAGGGACAGAAGATGGCCCGGTTATCTGTAGTTTAGCAAGAGCAATTAAAGCAGATATTGAAGCAGCCGCAAAAGCCTTGAAACCTGCGGCAAAGGGTAGAATACACACCTTTATTTCTACTTCAGATATTCATCTGGAGTATCAGTTGAGGAAGTCAAGGGCAGAGGTATTAGCGATCGCAGAAGAAATGGTTGCATACGCCAAATCCTTCATGGACGATGTAGAATTCTCGCCCATGGATGCAGCCCGCTCCGATCCAGAATATTTATATCAAGTACTAGAGCGCACTATTGCTGCTGGCGCCAAAACCATCAACATTCCCGATACCGTCGGTTACATGACTCCCAGCGAGTTTGGTGACTTAATTCGGGGAATTAAAGAAAATGTCCCTAACATCAACCAAGCGGTTATTTCCGTTCACGGACACAACGACTTAGGCTTGGCTGTCGCTAACTTTCTAGAAGCCGTAAAGAACGGCGCACGCCAACTAGAATGCACCATCAACGGCATTGGCGAACGCGCTGGAAACGCATCTTTAGAAGAATTGGTGATGGCGCTTCACGTGCGGCGATCGTATTACAACCCATTTTTGGGACGCCCCGCCGAGTCAGAAGAACCGCTAACTAATATCGACACGCGACAAATTTACAAGACTTCTCGCCTAGTTTCCAACTTAACAGGAATGCTAGTGCAGCCGAATAAAGCAATTGTAGGCGCTAATGCCTTTGCTCACGAATCTGGCATTCACCAAGATGGCGTGCTAAAGAACAAGCTAACCTACGAAATCATGGATGCCCAATCCATCGGATTGACAGACAATCAGATTGTACTGGGCAAACATTCAGGACGCCATGCTTTCGGCGCTCGCTTGAAAGAATTGGGATTTGAACTATCAGAGGATGATATCAATAAAGCATTCGTCAAGTTCAAAGACATGGCGGATAAGAAGAAGGAAATCACCGATTGGGATTTGGAAGCCATCGTCAATGATGAAATTCAACAGGCTCCCGAACTATTTCGTGTTGAATTAGTGCAGGTTTCTTGTGGTAGCAACTCTCGTCCTACAGCAACGGTGACGCTGCGGACGCCAACTGGTGAAGAACTGACAGATGCAGCTATTGGCACTGGCCCTGTGGATGCAGTATACAAGGCCATCAACCGCGTTGTTAACGTACCAAACCAACTGATTGAGTTTTCCGTTCAGTCAGTGACTGCGGGGATTGATGCAATCGGGGAAGTGACGATTCGCCTGAAGCACGACGAACGGATATTTTCCGGTCATGCTGCCAACACGGATATTATCGTCGCTTCTGCTCAAGCTTACGTCAACGCCCTGAATAGGCTGTATGCGGCTACACAGAACTCAGGGGAAAATCCTGCGACTGCTGTGGGTAGTACCGTGTAACCCCACACCGGGCATCGAAGACCTAAATCCCTGCATACCCTAATGACTTGAAGTATCTAATACTATTAAGTAATTAGGGATTCGTTGGATTCGCTGGCTTCCACAGTATCCTTGGCACTAACAGCATATTCTTTGGCTTTGGTTGCAAAGGGAAAAGGAAATGGCAGGGAAACATCATCGGCAAAATAAGGCCAACGACTCCTGAGACTGTGGACGAAGCAAGCTAGACGAGCGGGTGCGATTTCTGGATTTGGAGCGATCGCTATCTCTAATAATCTCGCCTTCCCAGCTTGTCGGTTGCCATTATCAAGCCGAGACTGCGATTTGCGTAATAAGTCCTGTTCAGTAGTTAAAGGCTTTCTAACGCTGAGGTAGAGCGTATTTTCTCCATCATCACACACATCTTGCCAGCAGAATAGACCGCTGGTTTTGCTGCCTGGAGAATCCTTAACAATAGCTACGGGTACTTCACCGCTGTCTGCAATTCGTAGCCGCACAATCCACAAGCGATTTATTTCTCCCGGTTTTGTAATTTGCAGCTGCTTCAAAGCATCGGATAGATTTGGGTTTTGTAGCCAAGGTAACTTCAATCGGGCATTTTGTGCTTCAGCCATGAATAGTATTTTGGGAGATTTATTATCTGCAATTGGAGTATTCAGGCAATCGCGCAAACAGTCAGCAACGAATTTATTAATAAGCCGTTGTTCGCGTTCTTTATCCCAAGGCTGTTGTTCATCGCCGATGTCTTCAGTGGTTTCATTGAAATAGGAATCTGGGTTCCATTTTTCACTCAGAAGGTGTTTCAGTCCAACTGGATAAGATACCCATTTTGTTAATAAAGAAGGGGTTGTCATTTCTACTTTTCCCGTTACTGGGTTAACTCGTACCATCAGCACGGCAGTATTGGGATTGTTGCTGGCAGTTGTTTTTTTAGTGCGCCGCAGGACATAGAAACACGTCAGCCACACATGAGGCTCGATACCATCAATTTCCAACTTGATTAACGGAGGAGCAGGTAGAATTCCGCACTGTCGTAGCAAGTCTGATACTGCTCGTTTAACCCGTTCTCGGCCAGAGTTAGTAATTTTTTCCTTGCCTTCCTTAGTAGTAAAAGTTATGCGGTGGATGTGCTGATTGACATAGCCTTTTTGCATCGGTGCAATTCGCCATGCCAGCTTCGCATCGTTTTCTGGTATGAAGGGTTTAGGCTTAATTTCGATTATTGTACCGCTGAGTCCTTCAGGTGCAGGTAGGAATGAAACAATCTTTTTAATGCGTTCTTCTAGCAAATGATCGCGTCGTTTTTGGCGGTTATTTCCGGGTACTGAGGTATCATCAACATTAAAGTTTTGCGTGAGGTCTTGAACGTGCTGAGTCTTGATACACAGCGAACCATGAGAGCCTTTATAGATATTTTCTTCTCCTGTTGGTGATAAAGAAAGTAGCTGACAAATTTCAGCAATGAGAGCATCTCGACATTCTTTGGTTTCCCAGAGAATAAGTATGGTGCATAGGGTATTTTCAGTTTCACGAAATACGGCGGGTGCTGCGATTTTCGGTCGCAGCATTGTGGTAGATAACTCGTCGGAAACCTTCACTTTCTTAGGCTTTTTTTCCTTGGTGGCTTGGTTTTGGTCGTCAACAATATTGGCAATTTTGGGCTTTTTGGGTTTATCAAGCGGCCAGAAAGGCTTAACAGAACCTGACACTTTTACCGCCTCACCCACTCGCTGAACGGGTAGACGTTCTTGAATAGCTTTATCGAGGCTGTATAAATCCAGCAGACTGACACCAGGTTTGCTGGGTATTTCACCGGTATGTCGAGTGTCATAGGAGATCGCAGCTTCTATCCCACTGGAGATAGTACCGTTCCCCATCCAGTTGTAAGTTGGGTTTTTAACTAACTCAATGGGGTCAGGAATTTTGCAGTCGTTTATAAGAAGTAATTCGTTGATGGCTTGAGGCCATTTCAGTTCCTTTTCTTCCTTTCCTTGACGCTTCATAATGAGTGGAGTAAAGCAGAAAGGTTGACGCTGACCATCCAACCAACGACGGCGATCGCCAATATAAGCGGTGGCTCCTTTGTACGGTACGTTATTCTTTTTCTCCCTAATCAGAGGTTCCGCGAACCATCGCCGAATTGAAAGTTCGTGGTAGATGATGGGTTGAGAGCGCCAGGGGACTGTTTGTAATTTAAAACTGATGACAAACGAGATGTAGGCGCGGTCTTCTCGTACTTCTCCCTGGGAGTTTAGTAGCACAACTGGATCGGGAGGCCATGACATTAATTCGGCTCCTTTGAGACGAACAACCCGATAGAATGTCAGTTTGTATTTATCATCTGCACCAAAGGCAACTGTCGGTTTTTCGAGAAACTCTTGTGCAAGGTAATCTGGAATTGCCTGGTAGAGGATATTTTTTTCTGCTTGGTTTCGGGGATGAAGTAAGGAATACGTTTGTGGATCTTCCCAGTGCCAATCGTCATCGTTAAGATTGTCGAGAACAGAATTAACTTCATCTTCTCCCAGACACCAGCTAAATTCAGATCTTAGCCAATCTTTGATTAAATCTCCCAGGTTAGAAAGGTCTGCGGTTTCTGTTGCGAACAACCAAGGTACACCGGGTTTTTGCCAGCCATTACGCACAGTTTGGATGATTTTGGGAAAGCTTGCAGCTATTAAAAGATCGAGGGAGTAGACTGGCACGCCTCGATAACCTTTTTTGGCACGCTTCTGAGCAAGGGAGTTGGCAATTTGCCGCCAGGAATTAGGAACATAGAGTCCAAAAATATCGCGTTGCACATCTTTTGTGAGTTCCCAGGCGCCGGGGAGAATGATTTTAGTCATAGTTTAAATCCCTTCCTTTCATTTGTTGGAGTGCGTTGAAGAAATCTTCGTAGAGCGATCGCGCTAGCGTTATTTCAAAAGGTCGCTTATCATCACGCTCAATATAAGGTTCAAGCACCTTGATGATTCCGACCAAAAGTGAGGTGGTTTTACTGTCGATATCGCCCTTAGCTGAGTTTGTTTTACTGTCGATATCGCCCTTAGCTTTAGCTGAGTTGGGTGCAAATTTCACATCCATGAAATAAACTAGAGCAGGCACATTACCGCGCACCAACCGCCCGATAATTTGCCAAATACTCACTGATTGGGTTGAGCAGAGTACGCGGCGTTCTTTTTCTGTTAACTGCTGGAATGACATCGCCGTACAGTTCAATTCGAGCATTTCGTTAACTGCATCTCGATAGAAGATGTCTGCAACTTTGGTAAGTGTTAAGGTTTCTCCGCTGCATATAGCTTCCTCGTATAGAGTGGTATTTGCTTCATTGTCCAGCGCCCAGTTGTTAAGTTGTCGGACAATTGATTGCCAGTCATCGGGTACCGGCATAGGTCGATTCAAAAATATCGCCCCACCAAAAGCAGCTTTGTCTTGATTGTTCAGGATGTTGTGACCTCGCTCTAGTGCCATCAAAGGGGCGACTACAATCTGGGTGGGGGTGTTTTTTACATCGCGAATTTTGCCCCTACGAATACCACGTAGATGAGCGGGAGCATTATCGCGGCGGAGAGTGGCAATTCCCTCATCGTCAAAAATTTCAAGGCGGTAGAGGTAGAGGGATTTTAAGATAGACGTAACCCAGTCAGCTTCATCGTAGCTGCCAGTTATTATTAGGATGCGATCGCGAGCGCCCCACCATTCATCATTCTCCTCTCCTCGCTGTTTTAAATCCTGGAATATCTCATCAAGAAAGCTGGGTACATTTCCAGAAGATTGACACATAGCCTTCACCAAATTTTCAGCAGCCAGCTTCCTTCTTGCAGGCGGAAGTCCTGATAGAGCAATATAATTTCCGTTGCTCTGCATCGGTCTAAAGAAAAACTCACTCTCGCCGATACCTCCATTGCCACACGAGCCATTATTAGTTGCGGTTTTTAGCAATATAGTGGGTTGAATCCTGATGTTATAAGCAGGAGAACCAGGAGCATAGCTAGTGCCTGATACCAGCACAGTATGCGGCCCATTCCAATCATCAACTGCAAAGAGTGTAGGGAAGTTTAGAAGTAAGGCGCGACCTACACCGACATAGCGAAAATATTCCAGCTTACCTCCTTTTTGATGGTTGGAGCTGCGGCGATCGCGAATATACCGGAATCCTAAAATATTACCGACTGGCGACTCTGGCACAACTGGCAGATAATCAAACGGTGGGCGATGCAGCAAGTCTTGGCTCAAGTCGTGCAAGTTGACTACCTGACTAATAGGGCGAAGATTATCAACTAAAAAACCCAAGCGATTATCTAGCACTGTAGTTAAAATCGCCAAGTGTAAGTTTCGGAGCAGTTCTTCATATTTAGCTTCATCTGCTAGGCAAATATGGTTTGCTTCAAGCCATCTTTTACACCATGAGTCAACTTCAGCTAATGCAAGGCGATCGCTATCTGTCGTCAATAATGTTAATGCCAGGTCTGATAGTTCTTCCCCACGACTGCGAGTTAGAGGATGTTGCAAAAATCCGTCTAGCGCCTGCATCAAATCCTTTCGATGGCGACGTAACTGTGAATTATTAGTAATTTCTTGGGGCAGTTGTTCGGTAAGTTCGCGGATAATTCGAGCAAATAGGGAACGAGCCGTGAAGGGGTTTCGTCCCAACCATTCAACGAGTTTCGGGTGGTTGAGGAGCAAGTGGTAGATGCGGTTAGTGGCATTTTGCGTGTGGTACTGTGCGCCAGTCCAAGCAACAAAGCGATCGCCTGCCATGTTGCTGCGATCTGAGTTGTAAATATTGGCAGCGTTGTTGAGCCCGAGTTTATTTAAAAACGAGTTTTGTGAAATATCAACTAAGATTTCATTGGGTGCAAAGTCTTCATCAAGCTGCACCTGTACCCTATCGGCTTCGTCAACAAATAGAAACTCACACTCTCGATAAACTGCTTCAGCAAAAGTAAGGTCTTCTTCAAAAATCTGACGAGGTACGCGGGTATGAATAAAACTTGCTGTTGTCAGAACCCAGACTTTTGCCTTGCCAATATCTTTTTCTAGCTGATGACGCGGACATTTATAATACAAAGGACAGGTATATTTGTCTTTTTGCTCTTCCAAATCATCATCTCTATCGGGGTCGCCATTTGCTGATACTGCAACTTTTTGGTAAAGATTGTGGCAGGGTTCTTGTCCAAATTCCCACTTATCTTCTGATTGCACCAAAGCTAATAATGGGCAGACTGGGCTAAACCAACGCAGTGCTGGATGCATTCCTCCTTGAGTTATTTCCTCGCCCTCATTGGCAAGAATCGATTCATAGACTTTTTCAAGTTGTTCGGCGCGATCGCTCCCCAATACTGGTGCCGCTGGAATTCCCAGTTTGTGCCAAACCAACGAGGCGATCCGCACAGCCGCCACCACATCATTTACTATCAACGCACACCGATATCCTTGCTTGGCGAAGTGGTAAATCAGAATTTCCAGCAAAGTAGACTTGCCCACATTTAAAAGACCGACAATGTGGATAATTCCCTCTAGTGTTAGGCTGCTACCACGACAAAAATCATCAGAATAAGCATCGTATAGTTGTACTTCAATGCCTAACAGACGGCTATGATAATTTTCTGGCTTCTGCCCAGAGCCAGCTAGTTGGCGATCCATTTCCTGGGCTGCTAGCAGCAATTTATCAAAAGTGACAGTATGCTGTGGATTATCGGCTGCGCGGGTACGATGAAAAGATACCAAGGAATTGGGTGCAATGTTAGCAACTGCTTGGGGAATGTGGATGGGAATCTCAACTGGTGAGTGACCCTTTTGGGAAATCTTGGCATACCAACGTCCCTCAGTTGCTAGTTTGACTTCTCGTTTTTTGTGCTGTGGGGTTGTTAATAGAGTTTGGCGATATAGCTGCAAGCGAGTCGGGTAGGTACTTGATGGAATTAACTGGGGAACTTGGTCAACTTCTGTCAGGCTGTAGATTCTTAAAATCTCAGGTAAGTTGATATATTCAGAAAGCGATCGCAACCATTGTCTTCCCTTGCGACGAATTAGATAGAAACGGCATTTTTGTACAAGTTGCCAGTTATCCTCACATTGAATTTGTTCAACAGGAAATCGATATCCTTTAAGCAGCGCTTCGACAGAAGTAGCAGGTTCTTCTGGTGCAACTTGCTGAAGTAAGGTAAGCCCCAATTCCACATCTGCAATCAGTTGGGCAAGACGCATAATTTCGCGAAATTGTGCCTTAGCATCTGCGTTAGGCAAACCACATACCACATACTCTTTTAGGTCATCTGAGTTACGCAGTGCTTTGCACAGTTGTTTGCACCAGCTAGTAGTATCACGCATGATTTTTATTCTCCCTAATTTCTTTAGCCTTGGCTATGATTTCGCTAAATAGCATCAAACGCACTCCGCCCAATTCAGGTTCAAACTGTTCGCGCACCACCTTGATTCGCAAAGACTCTTCTCGCTCATGTGGGAAAACCACAAAGGTTTCTGTTGCATCAGGACGATGTTTCACCTTCTGCAAACGTTCCTCATCCAGGCATGACCAATCTTTAACATCAATCGCCCAGCGGACTTTGCGGCTTAACTCTACGAGTAAGTCAAATTCATCAACATTCGGCCATAGAGTGACACGAACACCCAGTTTTGTGAGTTCTTCTGCCAACTTTATTTCCCAAATTCCCGGCAGTGTTCCGTACAAATGCACGCCTGGAGTAACAGCTTTCCAATCCTCAGCTTCCTCTTTGGTAATAGATCGCAGCGGCGCGAGTTTGAGTTTTGCACACAGCCGTTCGCACCATGCGTTTCGGCAGCTATAAGTATCATCGGCGCGTCGTCGCTGGACATACTTGCAGCGGGGGCATAAATGATATGTATTTTCAGAAGCCAACTTAACCATATCGACATAGATATCCAGCCCCGACAACAATTCGCGCAGTGGCCTGAGTTGGGGTGAAGATAGCAGTTTCCGATATTCTTTGTATTCAAGAGTGGGCTTAGTAATAATCAGCTTGCGAAATTCTCGATAGGCATCTTCCAGCTGATGTCCCCTGCAATATTCCAGTACATCTTTAAGTGCGGCTTCCTGTACCTGCGCCGCCACATCTTTGCCTGAAACTTGCCAAAGTGTCGCAAAATCGGAAACTAGCCCGTCTTCTATGAGGGTGACATCCGGTGAAATGTTTTTGATTTCCTGGGTTGATTTCCAGTTAGTAATTGGTTGTTTTGCCCAGTCGAAAAATTCGGGAAGGTTCGCTGGGGTATTTTCTTCTTCTCCCCTCAGCAGGGAAGTTAAATACATCCTGGACATCCCGATGCGGAGTGCTTCTGGTGGGTGTGCGCGTTTTACTGGTTCTTGTTTTTCCCACTCCACTACGCCAGTCGCCAGATACCGAAGAGTTTCTTGTACAGGTATCTGCATTGGGGGTTCCTCCGGTTCCGATCTCAGGAGGCGGAGACTTCGTGCAGCGTGATCTTCCCACTCCACATCAATGCCTCGCATCGTCTGCAACCACCGCTGAAGGGTTGCTTTCTGGCTTGGTTGCATTCCCAGTTCTTGACACAACTCTTCCAGGGTTGGCCCCTCTTTATGGATGCGAAACCACTCTTGCAGAGCATCCAGGATTTTCTGTCGGTGCTTGGTAATCTTCACTGGCTTCCCTCCTTTTTTCTAGAAGTTTTCCCAAGTGTGACACCCGCACAAGTCAGCGTCAAGAAAAAGTTTCTATGTTTCTATTAAGTTTCAATAGTTTCCATTTTTTAATCAGGGAAACAAAGCGGACAAAACCACTCTCAAACGTGCTGTATGATTACGAATAATTCGACACAGGTGGGATTGAGGAGTCGGTAAAATGACAGAAGAAACCCTAGAAAAAGAGCGGCGATTCCATGACGACTGGGCATCAACTATCGATGTAGAAGGAATCAAAGTTCAGGATTATTTTGAAGCTTGCACTGCACCGGAAAATCGCTTCATCGTGGAACATATGGGCGATATAAGGGGGAAACGTCTCTTAGATTTAGGGTGCGGTGCTGGCGAAAATAGCGTCTATTTCGCTAAAAAAGGCGCTCTTTGTGTTGCTGCGGATTATTCCCCTGGCATGGTGGAAGTGGCGTTGCAACTGGCGGCGGCTAATGGCGTGCAAATTGAGGGTTGCACTGCGAATGCAATGCAGTTAGATTTCCCAGATAACTCCTTTGATGTGGTGTATGCGTCTAATTTGCTGCACCATTTGCCAGATCCCAAGGCGTGCATCAAGGAAATGCATAGAGTTTTGAAGCCGGGTGGTAAAGCTTGTTTTTGGGACCCTTTAAAGCACAATCCAGTTATTAACGTGTATCGGCGGATGGCGACAGAGGTGCGGACTGATGATGAAACGCCCCTTGATATTAATATTGTGAATTTCGTCAAGTCTCAGTTTTCCCAAACTACTTACGATACGTTTTGGCTAGCGACGCTGTGGATTTTCTTGCGCTTTTATTTGATAGAAAAAGTTAATCCAAATAAAGAGCGTTACTGGAAGAAAATCATCATTGAACAGCAAAGACTGGAACCGCAATATCGGAGTTTAGAAAAGTTAGATATAATTGTGAAAAAGCTGCCTTTAATGAAGCGGTTTGCTTGGAATATAGCTGTAGTTGCAACTAAATAACAGTAGTAGGGTGGGCGTTGCCCACCTTATAAAGGTAGCGATCGCTCTCAACTTTCGTGGCTTTGTCGGTTACGCGATCGCCCGCTCCACCCTAACAAAACTAAAACCTGAACCTCAGACCGAGTTCAATATTGTTGACACCCAAGCCGTCGGCGGTTGCTGTCCCACCAGAACCCAACTCAAATGATTGCGATGCTACATTAAAGTACCGATAACCTAACGTAACTGCTGTTGTCGGACTTACATTGTAGGCAAGGCCAGCCATAAGTTGATAAACAAACACCGTACTGGTGCCACTTACTGTAGTAGTAAGGCTGGTTCCGGGATAAGTAGCCGTTAAATCATTGGCTGAAGCCCTCGACACGCCCACTCCTGCACCTATGTATGGCTCTAAATCTGAGCCTGTAGGAATGTCAACGTAAAGGTTGATTAGCCCCGATAGTGTAGAAATACTACCGCTCGCTGACACAGTGGTTGCGGGAACTGCTGGCGTAGTGTTTGTGGTAGTTACTGGCGTATTGGTTGTTGTCGTAGTCCCTCCCGCAGTGGGTACTCCCCCTGGGAACACGTTTATGGGCGTGTTTGCCGGAATGGTGATTCCTGGTGCAACATTTATTACTGATGCAGTCGTTGGGGGAGTTCCTGGATTAAGGACTGCTCCTGCTGTGGGAATGACCGTCCCTGCTGGAATCAACCCCACTCCCGGAATATTTACTGTCGTAGGAACGGTTACGTTTGACGCAATGGTTAGGGGAGTCGTTGTCGTAGTAGGCACTATGTCAGTCACCGTAGTAGTGGCGCTGGGAATCCCTGGCAACCTGACATCGCCGATCTCGTTAGTGCCATAGGAAACCTGGCCTTCTAGGCGAAGGTAGTTGTTAAACTTATAGCCGAGAGCTGCATTTATCCCGTATCCAGTGTTAAAGTCGATTCCCACACCAATTGGTTGAACGGTTGTTGAATTTAGGAATCTGACATCTCCACTGATTGCGCCGTAGAAACCCTTCGTAGTTTGAGGCTTTTTAATGGGAGGCTCCTGAGTTTGAGCTGGCTGAGTTTCAGGCTCCTGAGTTAGAAGATCCTTAGCTTGATGCGGCTGAGTTAGCAGCGCCTTAGCTTGAGGCTGCTGAGGAATAGCCTCCTGAGTTTCAGGTTTGTGAGTGTGAAGCTCAGAAACTAGAGTCTGCTGAATTTCAGGCTGCCTCATTTGAGATTCCCTCATTTGAAACTCAGAAGCTAGAGTTAGTTCAGTTTCAAGTTGCTGAGGAAGAAACTCAAGAGTTTCACGCTGCCTCATTTGAAGCTCAGAAGCTATAGTTAGCTCAGTTTCAGGCTGACTCATTTGAGCAAGGCTCTTAGCTGGGGCGATTTCTGTGGTAGCTGCCACAGTTAGAAGAGCAAAACACATCCTGTTCATTAGGTTCACTCCTGATAGTCTATAAATTGGTGCGCTATAAATTGCAAGCTCTAGCTGAAAGTGGCGCGTCCGCGTAGCCTCAAGCCAAACCTCTAGTCAGGGTAGTTTTACCTGCCTCTTGGTGGGAGACGATCGCAAAATTCTGTCGATGCACAACGTTTTGGGCGATCGCACCCTATACATCAGATGGCATCACAAGCATGGCAATATCTTAAGAATGGCTCTATCTCACGACATCAACCTTTGAAGCGATTGCCTGAACTCTGCATCCAAGCCAGAGTCTGCACAAGCAAATCGGCGCGACTACGCTAGAACACGAAATGGTGAAGAGAAGATCAATTTTAGGGTGGACAATCGTTGCCGACGTTCAAGCAGATTCGATGTGTCTTTGTGACGAGATGGTGACTCACTGCTTAGTACCACAGTTTTGTTGGGTTAATATTACCAGATTTACTCGCAATTGCAACAGCGATTTATTGCCGTAATTTGTATTTGTTAATACTTACGCATTAACAAGTTAGTGGTAATAGCCTAATAGTTTACTGGAACTGTAATGTTGGCTTGTGCGTGAGTCATCTGAAGAACATGCTTCAGATATTGTAAGGAAGTGAATGATAAGTGAGGTGTTTGGTAATTTGGTAATTTGACATTACCAAATTTAGTTTTAATTTTATTTTCCACCCCCCCAGCAGAAAAGAAGAATAACTGATTAATGGATGGGGATAATTGCTAGTACATTAGGTGACAACCAGACATCATATTAAATCTTCCTGTGCTTTCTATTGTAGGGGGAGATAAAAGAGCAAAGAGTGCTTACGCGCAATTAAATTACTTTTTCCAGGCGATTAAGATATTCCCCTAGCAACAATTCAGGAATTACAGACGTTAAACTGGCTCCTTGTCTGTGCTGCGAGTACTTCTGTATCCCCACACCAACTAATATCTCTGGTTCGTTATCATAACCGGAATCAGGATCGGGGTTCGGAACTCGTTCTATTGAATATAGATAGTTTCTTGCTTCGCAAGCTTCCAACATTGCCACAATTAAAGTACCGTGACTCGATGGATGGCGCGTGTTAACAGGATACCAGTGACCTTGGTACAAAACCTCAAATATATCTCCCCCTTCCCACTGACAGCGCTGCGGTTCAAGATTACTCCATTTGTGCAGGCTTTCTTCTAAACTATTCACTTTAATCTCAACTTTTATTGGTTATAGATATTCGATTTAAGTATTGTCATGCATCCAGAATTTTCTAGCTCTTGGAATCCGAATTTACGATAAAAATCCTGTGCATCTGCTGTAACTAATAACCATCTCCGCAAACCTTGAAGATCTGGATGTTCTAAAATAGACGCTATCAGCCACTTGGCTAAACCCAGGCCACGATATTCTTCTAAAATAAAAACATCTGAAAAATAAGCAAAGGTAGCATAGTCGGTAATAACTCTAGCAAACCCAACTTGGTTGCAGCCTTCATAAACCCCAAAACATAAAGAATTTTCTATTGATTTTTGCACTGTAGCTAAGGGGATGTTTTCAGCCCAATAGGTGCGGCTCAAAAAATTATGTATTACCGCTAAATCTAATTTAGATTTATCCGTACTAATTGAAAAATTATTGTTAAATTCCGCTGTCATGTCTTAATAAGAGAATTCGTAATTACACGAACCACACCTATATTAGCCAATTTATGCAAATCCTTTTCAGAGTCAACCGTCCAAACTACCACATCAACACCTTGACTTCTACTGGCTTGAACTAGCGAAGGATTGCCAAGTAAAACAGAGTATTTGCTAATTATAACAGCGTTGCCATCAGCGATCGCAGATGGCAATATCTTTCTGTAACCCCATGCAGAACGAACTGAATATCCCAAAACGATGCGGCTGGAGACTTGCCGAACCTGCTTGAGAAAGTTATGGTTAAAACAAGCAACAATACATCTATCTTCCCATCCAGTTTCAATTAGCGATCGCACAAATTTATCTATATCAGTTTCGCTCCAATAACGGGATGACTTCACCTCTGGATAAATAAAAGCGGGGATATCCTTGAGGGCGTTCAAGGCTTCTGCTAAGGTGGGAATTGGCTCCCCTTTAAATTGGGAACCGAACCAAGAACCAGCATCAAGCGCCTTTAGTTGATCCAGCGTTTTGTTTCTTACCTTGCCCCTAGCGTTGGTTGTTCTGTTTACAGTAGCATCGTGGATGATGACGGGGACGCCACTTTTGGATAACTGGACATCGAACTCAATAGAATCAGCCTGATGTTGTATGGCAGCAGAGAAGGCTGCTAATGTATTTTCAGGCGCGATCGCAGAAAAACCGCGATGAGCAATTATCTCAGTTTTATCTGCGGCGGGGCGGTTTAAATTATCTTCCATTTCCTCTCCAAATTCGCATCTACTGATTATGAATAATTCTGAAACAACATCTTGGAACGATGTCCGCGCCGCCTTTAAGAAAATATGGGGATACAACGATTTTCGCCCACCGCAAGGAGAAATTATTCGCAGTTTGTTGCAAAACCGGGATGCATTAATTGTGATGCCGACTGGTGGGGGAAAGTCGATTTGTTTTCAACTTCCAGCATTGCTGCAAAATGGATTAACCCTTGTGGTTTCGCCTCTGGTGGCGCTGATGGAAAATCAAGTACAGGAATTGCGCGATCGCAATCTGCCAGCCGCCCTTTTGCACAGCGAATTGTCAACTTGGGATCGTAAGAAAACTCTACAACAAATAGAGCGACAACAGCTAAGATTATTGTACCTGTCCCCAGAAACTCTGCTAAGCCAGCCAGTTTGGGAAAAGTTATCCCAACCACAGTTAAAAATTAATGGTTTGATTCTCGATGAAGCCCATTGTTTGGTACAGTGGGGAGAAACATTTCGCCCAGCTTATCGCCGTCTGGGTGCTGTGCGTCCGGCATTGCTAAAATCAAAACCAGTTGGTACAAAAATAGCGATCGCAGCCTTCACCGCCACCGCCGATACAGCCGCCCAACAAACTATTGGGAAAGTTTTAAAATTACAACAGCCAGCATCATTTAAAATTAGTCCTTATCGCTCTAATCTGCATCTCAAAGTTCAAACTATTTGGACGCCGCGCGGACGCCGCCAAAGCCTCTTAAACTTCATTAAAGCTAGACCAAAACAAGCGGGATTAGTCTACGTCCGCACTAGGAAAGATAGCGAAGAATTAGCTACTATGCTAGGGCAGTTAAATTATCCAACAGCAGCTTATCACGCTGGACTTAGTGCATCGGAACGCAGAGAAATTGAAGCAAATTGGCTTAGTGGAAAATTGCCATTTGTGGTGTGTACTTGCGCGTTTGGCATGGGGATTAATAAATCAGACGTGCGCTGGATAGTTCACTTTCATACGCCTTTTTTGCTTTCAGAATACGTGCAGGAAGTGGGGAGAGCGGGGAGAGATGGCAAACCTGCGGATGCGCTAACATTGGTGAGCGAGCGGACAGGTTGGCTGAACCCGGAAGATAAGCAAAGAAGGGAATTTTTTGCCTCAAAAATGCGATCGCACTATCAAGAAGCCAAAGCGATCGCGTCTAAAATTCCACCCCAAGGTGAAGTAACATCTTTAGCGAAACAGTTTCCAGATAGTGCCATTACTCTTGCCCTCCTTCACAGCACCGGACAGCTAGAGTGGCAAGATCCTTTTCATTATATTAGGCGCGATCGCGGTAATTCTGCCTCGTTTTCCGACCTCAATTCCCAGCAGCAACAAGTCCAACATCAGATGACTAAATATCTCACAACGAGGCAATGTCGCTGGCAGTTTTTATTACAAAGTTTTGGCTTTACTGCTGAAGCGACTGGGTTTAAATGCGGACACTGCGATAATTGCGATCGCAGGCTAAAGTAGCAATATAGCAATCATATTTTGATTTGTGAGGGATTTTTTTAACAAACCGCGAAGACGCATTAGCGAAGCGAAGGCGTTAGCCGTTAGAGCGCGAAGGAAAGAGCTTTATAGAGATTTTACAACTGATTTAGGATTGCTATATGTATGAATCTATCGGTCGGTTGCACTATTACCCAGTTGTGTCCAACGATATCAAGGATAATCCTTGGTGGTTGGTAGTGCAATGCTGCGACGACTTGATTAAATATTATCGATGGCTAGTTCTTAAAGCAACTGGCATTAAGTTAGCGAAACCTGCATGGGGAGCGCACATCTCTGTAATTAGAGGAGAAAAACCCCCAACTGATGAACTTTGGGAGAAGTATCAGGGAAAGTCTATATCGTTCCTCTACTCACCTATTATCTATACAGATAAAAAATATTGGTGGTTAGATGTAGAGGCTCCTTTTTTATTAGATATCCGCCAAGAGTGCGGACTTAAAAGAGAGCCTGAGTTCGCCTTGCATTTGACAGTAGGATTAATGATTGCAGGGTAGGCGGAAAGTGCCTACCCTGCACTGCTAGAAACTAGCGACGACGACGAGCTTTCTGCTGCTCTTGATCTCGGCGACGGCGATCGCGCCACTCTTGTAGCGTTAAATAAATTACGCCTCCTGTAACAGTCAGCAAGAGGCCAAAAGCTGCTAAAACTAGAACATTCTGGATGGAAGTTTCCACGACTTTTTTACAAACCGTTACGACCCCAAACTACCATTGCAATCGACCAAGTAAACACAACCAGAACCGAAACCCAACCTAGTGACAGGATATCCATATTTGTATGTAAAGACCAACCGTGTAAATGACTTCAAGCCTTATCATAGTTCAATCTGAGGTATATATCGATCCCCCCAGCACCCCCACATTCCGAGGCGGAAGCTGGTAACTAGAGGGCGATTTGGACGGATATTGGGCAAAATAGTCTTTTATGGTTGATTCATTAGAACGAATAGAATCTCTAAAAGCTGGAACCTTGGCGGCTTTGTCGGTTTCCCTAGCTTATGGAATCGCCCTGTTGAGCAATAGTTTGGTGCTGGCAGAGTTGCAAGTCACGGATGGCGTTAACTTTCTGGTTCGGGTGGCGATCGCTTGGCTGAGTGGCTTCCTATTCGGCGTCACCTACCGCTACATTATCCGCGATGACAGCAACCCGCACCTGAAAACAGGCGCAGTTTTCGCCTTTGGGTTGGTGCGGGGATTGGCACAAGTAGACGTAGGGTTAAGTTTCCCCGACGCCTTTTGGTCGTTTGTGCTTATGGGAGGAGAGAGTATTTTATTGTTTGCGATCGCTCGTCTTACTCTCGATTTTGCCATCCGCAACAGTTGGGTAAAACCCTTTAAATCAAATTAAACTCCTCAAAATCAGGCTGACCGTACATCATATTTCTGTCAATAGCTGACAGAACTTTATTATTAGCGCACGAGGACTCAAGACACCGACAAACCAAATCCGCCACATCAGCACGATGAATTGTCCCAGCAACTTGCGGATCTTCCGTGAGAATACCATTACCCGTTGCCGCTTCCGACTTCAATCCGCCGGGGCGAATAATAGTATAAGTTAGTCCGCTGGCAATCAAATGTTGCTCTGCTTTTTCTTTTTCCAGCAAAACTGGTCGCAGGGTTTCCAAAGCTTGCGGCGGAATCGCACCAGCAGTATTTCCACTACCAATAGAAGAAACTAAGATAAACTTTTTTACGTTAGCTTTTACAGCAGCATCAATGAGATTTTTGTTGCCTAGATAATCTGCCCTTTCACCATCTTTGGGTAAACCGCCGATCGTACTGATAACAGCGTGGATTGGTTCATCACCTAGCATTGAGCTTTCCACTTCAGCAACATTCAAAGCATCGCCGAAGACGATGTTAATTCCCATCGTCTCCAGTTCACCCTTAGTTGCTTCTGTCCGCAGCAAGGCTTTTACCTTTTTGTTTTGAGCTATTAAGCGGTTAGCGATTTCTCGACCCACACCGCGACTAGAGCCTGCGAGAAAAATGTAAGATTCAGATGTCATTTTCAGTTTATGGTTAGG
This sequence comes from Microcoleus sp. FACHB-831, assembly GCF_014695585.1. NCBI lineage: Bacteria > Bacillati > Cyanobacteriota > Cyanophyceae > Oscillatoriales > Microcoleaceae > Microcoleus > Microcoleus sp. FACHB-831. The sequence continues at coordinate 46,206 of NZ_JACJON010000063.1, forward strand.
ACTGTTTCATTGTAATGCGGCCATTTTCGGGCTACACCTTATACCATTTTGGATTTTGGATTCTGAAAACCAAACCCAAGTGGTATTACTATTATTTACGAGCGACGATGACAAACCAGGATTGCTCTGAGAGGGGCAAACCAGGGGGACGATAATAGTGGTGTAAAATTTCAAATCCAGCTTCTTTTAAACAAGGAACCAGAGTTTCATATTCCCAACCGACAACATAGCGAAAACCTGTCGGACGTTGGTTATAGCCTTCGCGATCGCCGCGACACATAGACATGAGAATTGCACCTTTGGGAACGAGCGATCGCCACAAATCCTTCAGCACCCTCACCATATGTTTGCGCGGAACGTGAATCAGCGACGCATTCGCAAATATCCCATCAAACGTCTCCGGCGGCAAGTCAAGGCTGAGAAACGATTGCTGCCAAACCTCACAACCAGAAGCCTGTTGCGCCATCTCCACAAACGCTGGTGCTGCATCCAAACCAATCGGCGTATGCCCCAGACGCTTGAAATTCACCAAGTCACGCCCAGGTCCACAACCCACATCAAGGATTTTACCCGGATTTCGGGGCATAGCCGCTATCAGAGCATTGATATTTTGCGAGACATCATGATTCCAAGTACCCACCCTGAAAGATTCCGCCGTCAGTTGATACTCTGCAATTGTCAGTTTCTCGTGTTGCTCCACCATCCTTAAACCTTGTGACACTCTAGAAAATAATAGTTATCACCATTTACCCCATAAAATATGTTTCCCGGAGAAGTTTTTGCCAATACAGCTGATTTTGACAGCGGAATTCGCCAGTTGTTACCCCGATATGACGAAATGCTCGATGTCTTGGTGCGTTGCATCCCCTCTGGTGCCCAACGTATTCTAGAACTTGGTTGCGGCACTGGCGAACTTAGTCTAAAAATACTCAAGCGCTATCCATCTGCCCAATTGATTTCCGTCGATTACTCACCCCGGATGATCGAGTTTGCCGCCGATAAAGTCCGCTCGGCGGGATATGCTAACCAGTGGAAGGGCATAGAAGCCGACTTTGGCGACTGGGCTAACTACGAGATAAATCTCATTGACGGGTTTGATGCCTGTGTCTCATCCCTAGCCATTCACCATCTCACAGATGAGATGAAATTTAAGCTATTTCAGCGCATCTACGACAGTCTTAAAAAACCAGGTAGCTGTTTTTGGAATGCTGACCCCATCCTGGCAGAATCCCCGGCACTAGCTGAAGTTTACCAGAGTGCGAGAGACGATTGGGCATCTGGCCAGGGAACGACGCTGGCAGAGATTCGCTCGAAAATTGGTAAAAGTACGCCTCACGGTTACTCCAATCCCGACCAGTTGGCTACATTGTCGGCCCATTTGGAAATGGTTGAAAAAGCTGGGTTTAAAACTGTAGCAGTGCCTTGGAAATATTATGGTTTAGCCGTGTTTGGTGGATTTGTTTGAAGGGAAAAAAGAAAAATATTTCCTCGTTCCCAGTCTCAGACGGGGAACGAGCATTTAGATGTTAAATACTTTTCAAAGTAAAGAGGATTAATTATTAAATGGGAGCGTAGAATTAAAAATATAGGTAATGCTATTTATTAAACTTAGCTGCATAGCAGCTAAGTGCTGCAAGTAGGTAATAACAATGGCTGAAAAAACGTTTCTTAAGGATATGTGGGATACAATTCGCCAGGGAGACCTGGAGCGAGTTGTGGCTTTAATTGATGCGGATAGAGAACGTTTACACATGACAACTGTGTTTGGTACATGGCTACACTTTGCCGCCAGTGAAGGGCAATTAGAAATTGTCAAATATTTCATTTCGCAAGGATTAGATGTCAACGCACGCAGCGAGTCTGATAGCAGTGGATACACACCAATAAACGCAGCCGCCTCTAAAGGCTATGTTGAAGTTGTTCGGTATTTGCTTTCTTGCGGAGCAATCCTTGATGTTAGCAGAGGTGGACAGGAGAACCCTTTATTTAGAGCAGTGCTTAATGGACATACAGAAGTTGTCAAACTGTTGATTGACAGCGGAATTGATACAAAAATTAAGTATAATACAAAAACCATGAGAAATATGGATGCGCTGGCACTTGCCTATGAATGGGGACAAAGTGAAGTGGTTAAAATTTTGAGACCTTATTCCCTCGGCGAACCAGTATTTTGGGATCGCAAGGGCTATTGTACTCCTGTTATTGACGATTGCTATATTTTTCAAGGCTGGAAAGATTTCGATCTCCAAGGAAATAGGCTGGGAATATATAATTCAAATGCAAAAAAAAGAGTTAGAGATTAAAAATGTTTTTTATTAGTTTTATTGAAAATTCACCCCAATGTCAACTCAATAATATACAAGTTGGTGAAATTATTATTGGCGAATTTCGAGAGTTTTTTCACTCATCCTTATCTTATTGGAATCAACAACAATATTTAGATCAATGGAGAGCAGGAATTAATAGAATATGTAGGGGTGAAGTAAATTCATCTCTGATTACAGATATGTATGACCCAAATTCATCTAATATCGTTCAATGGTGGGTTTTACGCTGTAATAACGATATAGTCCGCGTGCGTAATGAACTTTTATTTTTAGAAGTGTTAAAGCAGCCATTTATCGTTGCAGATATTTACAAATATATTGAAGAGCGACCAGCCGTAAATAAGAAGGGTAAAAAAATATCAGAATGGGAAGTAAATATATCTGATTTACATGAGTTTTATTTAAAAATTTCCGATAAATGATGTGGAAATAAGGAGGTATTTAGACAAGCCTCGAAGTCAGCTTGCATCGGTAGGAAGCAAAAAAGGCAAAAGAAAGAAAAAATATTTTCTCGTTCCCAGCCTCATACTGGGAACGAGAATTTAGATGTTATGCTTCGGTTTTAACTGTTCCCATCCCATCCCTTGATAGCCAAATTGAAAGATTTCAGGATGGAGAATTTCTGCCAAAATTTCTAGGGAATCTACCAATCTTGGCCCTGAACGATTAAAGTAAGAATTCCCATCTGTGAAGTAAATTTTGCCTGTTTTTACTGCCTGCAAATTTTGCCATTCAGGACGATTGCTTAGCTGCATTGCTTCAGTGCGCGTGCGTTCTAAATCGAATCCGCAGGGCATGAAGATAATAACATCTGGGTCTGCTGCTGTGAGTTCTTCCCACTTTAACCAGGGGGAATGCTGCCCTACAACACCAAACAGCGATCGCCCCCCCGCTAATTTCACTAATTCTGGAATCCAATTCCCCGCCGCCATCAGCGGATCTGTCCACTCAATACACGCAACACTTGGAACCGCATCTGCGCCTAAAAATTGAGTTTTTTGTTCGCAAACATTGACACGAGATTGTAAATACGATAATGCTACTTTACATTCAACTTGCAAGGTTTCGGCAACTCGTTGGATGTCCGTCCAGATGTCAGCTAAAACATTTGGCTGTAAGGAAATAATCTGGGGTTGAGAGTGAGTAAGGGCTGCAACAGCTTTCTCGACATCGCTAAGGCTGACAGCACAAACTTCGCACTGAGCTTGCGTCAAAATGTGAGTTGGTTGCAATTGCTCTAAAATATCGGTTTTTACTTTATATACACTCAGAGCAGATTGCAACAAATCGTTAACGCGATCGCCAATTTCCCGGCTAGTACCTTCGGGGTTGAACTTGGGTTCGGTGCAAACAGGTCGGTCTTTGATTTCTAGGGGATAATCGCATTCATGCGATCGCCCTACTATAGCGTCAGTCAACCCCAATGTCGCTAAAATTTCCGTAGCACTGGGAATAAGAGAGATAATTCTCATATAGGCAAATTAAATGTGGAACATCTTATTATCTCTTTGCGGACTATTGCGATGCCTTTATAAGACAAGCACGCCTTAACCAATCGTAAATTTTCTACAGACATTTTCATCACAGATTTATTACTCAAGGCTAAATCAGCGATCGTGGCTCAATCTAATACTCGTCTTACCACATCCCTCCAATCTATATCTCAGGCTGCTAGTTTAGCCGTCTGTGCGATTGGCTGTCTTGTCATGCTGGGTTGGATACTCGACATTCCAGCGCTTAAAAGCGTTTTCCCCGGATTGGTGACGATGAAAACCAACGCAGCTTTGGGCTTTATTTTGAGCGGTGCTGCATTGTGGCTGTGGCATAAGGAAGGCAAAAGCGAAAAGCGCCCCCAAGCTGAGTTTAGCTTTGCTTCCCCAGATTTGGGGGCAAGACAGCAACAAGTAAATAGAAATAAATTCTTTATTTTGCCTTTTGCTTTCTGCCTTTTGCCTTTTGTAATTGGTTTGCTGACATTAATTGAATATCAATTTGGTGTAGATTTCGGCATCGACCAATTACTCTTCAAAGAACCACCAAATGCCATTGGAACTTTGGCTCCAAATCGGATGGCTCCTAACACTGCCTTGGATTTTATCCTACTTGGCGGTGCAATGCTGCTGATGCAAACGCGGGGTTATCGCTATCATGTTGCCCAGTTATTGAGCCTTGTAGCATTTTTAGTAGCATGGCTGGGTTTTTTGGGCTATATCTACAACATCAAAGAGTTTTACGGGATTGCCACTTACACCCGCATGGCACTGCACACGGCGATCGCGTTTATCCTCCTGAGTATTAGCATTCTATTTGCTTGTCCAGACAAAGGATTAATGGCAATTGTTACCAGCAACAGTGCGGGTGGCATCATGGCGCGGCGGTTGTCCTTAGCAGTTGTTGTGATTCCGCCGTTTTTGTCGTGGATAATTATTAAAGGTTATCGCCAACAGCAATACGATAGCGACTTTGGATTAGCGATCGCTGGTGTGATGAACCTAGTAATTTTTAGCATTTTAATTTGGTGTAATGCCAAGTCGTTAAATGCTATAGACGAACGCCGTCAAAAAGCCGAAGAAGAACTGCGATCGCTCAATGCAGAATTGGAACAACGAGTTAGCGATCGCACTTTAGAATTAAGCCGCTCAAACGAACAATTAGCAAGTGAAATTGCCGAACGCAAACAGACAGAAGAAGCCCTCATAGAAAGTGAAAAGCGCTTTCGTCAAATTGCTACTAATCTCCGCGAAATCTTCTGGATGATTGACGTTGATAGCCAGCAAATGCTGTATGTAAGTCCCGCCTACGAGGAGATATGGGGTCGCACGCGCCAGAGTCTTTACGAACAGCGAGAATCATTTCTAGATACTATCTACGCAGAAGATCGACCGCGTATAATTGCCGCCTTTGAGAAACTAATCCCAGAAGATTATGACGAAGAATATCGAATTTTGCGGCCTGACGGCGGACAGCGCTGGATACGCGATCGCGCCTTCCCAGTTCGCAACGAACACGGACAAATCTACCGCATCGTCGGCATTGCAGAAGATATAACTCAGCGCAAGCAAACTGAAGAGCGGTTGCGGTTGCTTGAATCTGTCGTAGTACATGCCAATGATGCCGTACTTATTTCCGAAGCTGAACCAATTGATAATCCAGGCCCCCGCATTATCTATGCAAATGCCGCCTTCACGCGCATGACTGGCTATAACCTTGAAGAAGTTATAGAACAAACGCCGCGCATTTTACAAGGCCCAAAAACTGACCGTCAAAGCCTAGATAAAATTCGCGTGGCGCTGCAAAATTTGGAGCCTGTGGTTGTTGAGTTAATTAACTATCGCAAAGACGGTTCAGAATTCTGGGTTGAACTTAGTATTGTTCCAGTAGCAGATGAGACAGGCAATTACACCCATTGGATATCGCTCCAGCGGGACATTAGCGAGCGCAAGCAAGCTCTTGAAGCTTTACAAAAAGCTGCCCTCGAATTAGAAATTCGCGTAGGGGAACGAACTGCCGAGCTAGCAAAAGCGAATGCAGACTTGCAATTACAAATTGCTATTGCCGAGCAAGCAGAGGCGTCGCTAAATGAAATAACCAGGCTTCAACGGGCAATTTTAAATAGCGCCAACTACTCGATTATTTCTACTAATGTAGACGGCACAATTCTCACCTTTAATCGAGCTGCTGAGCGCTGGTTGGGATATGCCGCCGCAGAAGTAGTTGGGAAAACAACCCCTGCCCTATTCCATGACAAAGACCAAATAGCAAAACGTGCCCAAGAACTATCGCAAGAGCTGAAAGTAACCATCGAGCCTGGGTTTGAAGTTTTTGTTGCCAAGGCTCGCCAAGGAGAGCCAGACGAGCGCCAATGGACTTACATCCGCAAAGATGGCACCCGCTTCCCCATCCTGCTGTCGGTGACAGCTGTACGAGATGGCGAGGGCAATATTACAGGCTTTATGGGAATTGCCAGCGACATCAGCGATTGCATCGAGGCAGAAAAAGCTCTGCGCGATAGCGAAAGGCGATTCCGCGCCATCTTCAACCAAACATTTCAATTCATTGGATTGCTCAACCCTGACGGCACCGTTTTAGAAGTGAATCAGCCAGCACTAGAGGCGGGCGGGCTTAAGCATTCGGATGTTGTAGGTCGTCGAGTTTGGGACGCAGGATGGAAGTTCACGCCCGAAGATCGCCAGCTTTGGTTATCGGCTATTACTGAAGCAGCGCAAGGAAAATTTGCTCGTTTTGAAGTCCATCTACCATTTGGGGAAGACATAAATTTAACTATTGATACCTCGGTTAAACCTGTTAAAGACGAGACAGAGCAAGTAGTTTTCCTAATTGCAGAAGGTCGGGACATCAGCGATCGCAAACGAGCAGAAGAAGCGCTCTACCAAAGTCAACAGCAGCTACAGGCTATCTTAGATAATTCTCCGGCTGTCATTTATGTTATAGATGTTCAAAACAGATATTTACTAATCAATCGCAAGTTTCAAAATCTCTTTAACCGCAACCGCGAACCACTCATCGGTAAAAGTATCTACCATACCTGGCCTCAGAATATAGCTGATAAGTTTGTGGCCAATAATCGCCAAGTAATTGAAACTGACGCGCCCCTAGAAACTGAAGAAATTGTCCTTCAAGACAATGAAATTCATACCTACCTTTCAATTAAGTTTCCTCTTTATAACTCTAGTGGCGTACCCTATGCAGTTTGTGGTATCTCTACAGACATCACAGAACGCAAACAGGCTGAGGAAGCACTAAAAAAGGCGCACGACGAGTTAGAAATTCGCGTTCAGGAACGGACTGCGGCATTAGCACAAGTAAATAACGAATTGCGAACAGAAATTGTAGAGCGGTTGCTAACTGAGCAGGCATTGCGGCAGAGTGAAGAGCGCTATCGTTCTCTAGTTGTAGCCACTGCACAGAATGTTTGGACGACCGATCCCTCTGGCTTAGTTGTGAGTGATTTGCCACTGTGGAGAGCGATTACTGGTCAGACTGAAGTGGAAATTCAAGGCTGGGGATGGCTCGAAGCACTGCATCCAGGCGATCGCGAACAAACCGCACAACTCTGGATGCAGGCAATTGAAACTAAAAGCCTTTATGAAACTGAATATCGAGTGCGGTTGCACGATGGTAACTATGGCTATTTCTTTTGTCGCGGGGTTCCAGTTCTGGAAGCCGATGGTTCTATTCGCGAATGGGTTGGCATCCATCACGATATCACAAGTCGCAAACTAGCTGAGGAAGCGCTAAAGGAAAGCGAGGCGCGGCTACTGGCAATTTTAGATAACTCCCCGACTGTCATCTACCTTAAAGACACTCAGGGGCGATTTATTTTGATTAATCGCCAGTTTGAAATGCTTTTCCACGTCGATAGAGAGCAGGTCAAAGGTAAGAATGACTACGATTTGTTCCCAGAAGAGATGGCAGAAGTATTTCAACGTAACGATCGCCAGGTACTCGAAGCCGGAAGCCCGCAGATGTGGGAGGAAGTGGCTCCTCAAGATGATGGAATGCATACTTACACTTCGATTAAGTTTCCCCTGTGCGATGCTTCCGGGGTTCCCTATGCATTGTGCGGTATCTCAATCGATATTAGCGATCGCAAGCAGGCTGAGGAGCTAGTCAAGCGAAGCGCTGCGGAGATTACTCAAATTTTCGATATGTTGCCTAGTTTTGTCTGGAAATTCTGTCCTGCCTCCAGACAGTTTATCTATGCTAGCGGTGTCGTAACCGAAATCAGCGGAATTTCTAGAGATGCATTTTTTGAGAATTATCAAGTCTGGGATGATCGCGTCGATTCCGGATACGAGTCGCTTGAAGCACTTAAGATAGCCTGGGAAGCTATTAACAAAGGCGAACCTTACAGGGTTGTTTATCTTTTTCACACGTTTCACAAAGGGGCGCGTTGGTTTGAAATCATCGGTCGTCCTGCTTATGAGGACGGCGTACTTTATTACTATGGCAGCACAACCGATATCACCGAACGCAAGCAAGCAGAAGAGGCTCTGCGGGAGAGCGAATCGCGGTTTAGGCGCGTGGTTGACTCTAATATGATTGGGATTATTTTCTGGAAGGTTAATGGCAACATTACAGAAGCTAATGACGCTTTTCTTGAGATGGTGGGCTACACCCGTGAAGATCTGCTTTCAGAAAAGGTGAATTGGATACATATCACTCCTGCGGAATACATTCATCTGGATGAGAAAGGAATCCAGGAGATGGCAGCTAATGGGGTTTGTACTCCCTTTGAGAAGGAATACATTCGTAAAGATGGCAGCCGCATCCCCGTTCTCGTCGGCGGTGCCATATTGGAAGGACATGAGGATACTGGCGTGTGTTTTGTCATTGACATTAGCGATGCCGTGGCGGCGGCTACGCAACGCAAGCGAATGGAGCATGAATTGGCAGAACAGGCAAAGGAATTGGCTCGTTCTAATGCCGATTTAGCACAATTCGCTTATGTTGCTTCTCACGATTTGCAGGAACCGCTGCGAATGGTTGCCAGTTACACGCAACTTTTGTCGCGACGTTACAAAGGCAAACTAGATGAAGACGCCGACGAGTTTATTGCATTCGCGGTTGATGGTGCTAACCGGATGCAAAAACTTATTAAAGACTTGTTGGAATATTCGCGCATTGGGACGCGGGGCAAACAGTTCGCGCCAGTGGAATGCGAAAGTATATTCGAGGATGCGATCGCTAATCTGCAAATAGCTATTGAGGAAAGCGGTGCTATTGTAAAGCGCGATGCTTTACCAACTGTCTGGGGAGATAGCACGCAACTGGGACAACTTTTGCAGAACTTAATTGGGAATGCTATAAAGTTTTGTGGAAATCCCCCCCCCCGGATTCACGTTTCTGCCCAAAAGGGAGAAAATGAATGGATCTTCTCAGTCCGCGATAACGGTATTGGCATCGAGCCAGATCAGCGCGATCGCATTTTTGTCATCTTTCAACGCTTGCATAGCCGTGCAGAATATCCAGGTACTGGCATTGGTTTAGCCCTCTGCAAAAAAATTGTTGAAAGGCACGGCGGGCAAATTTGGGTACAGTCGCAACCAGGACAGGGGAGTGTATTTCACTTTACTATTCCCTTAACAGGAGTTGATGTTAATTGAATACTGGGGGTAAACCAGTGGAAATCCTGCTAGTAGAAGATAACGAAGGAGATATTCGCCTCACCCAAGAAGCGTTTCGAGAGAGTAAAGTTTGGAATCACCTGCACGTTGTCAAAGATGGACTTGAGGCGATCGCTTTCCTGAAAAAAGAGGGCACGCACGTAAATGCTGTTCGTCCCGACTTGATCCTGCTGGATCTAAATCTACCCAAGCGCAATGGTATCGAAGTTCTCCAAGAAATCAAAAACGATGACAAGCTTAAACGAATTCCCGTCTTAGTTCTCACATCCTCTGAAGCCGAGCGAGACATTGTGGGAAGCTATAATCTGCATGCAAACTGTTTCATTACCAAACCACTTGACCTCAATGATTTCCTACAATTAGTGCAGGCAATAGAAGACTTCTGGCTTACCATTGTCAAACTCCCGCGAGAGTAAATCCTCTTTCCCTACTACTAGACTATAAAGGTTTTGCAGCGTATAATGATAGTTTTGCGTAAAGTTTAAGCAGGATACAAAACAGGAAGCTATATGTCCCGATATCGAGGCCCACGGCTAAGAATTGTACGTCGTTTGGGCGATCTGCCCGGTTTGAGTCGCAAATCGCCGCGCCGTGCCTACCCACCCGGTCAGCACGGTCAAGCCCGCAAGAAGCGCTCTGAATATGCTATTCGACTTGAGGAAAAGCAGAAACTCCGCTTCAACTACGGCTTGAGCGAAAAACAGTTGCTGCGTTACGTGCGTAGAGCCAGACGCGCTACAGGTTCAACTGGTCAAGTGCTGCTGCAACTGCTGGAAATGCGCCTTGATAATACCGTCTTCCGCATGGGGATGGCTCCTACTATCCCCGGCGCTCGCCAGTTGGTGAATCACGGTCACATTACAGTCAACGGGCGCGTGGTCAATATTGCCAGCTATCAGTGCCGTCCTGGCGAAACGATTACCGTCCGCGATCGCGACCAATCCAAACGGATCGTGCAACAAAACCTGGAATTTCCTGGCTTGGCGAATACACCCAGCCATCTAGAGTTTGACAAAACTAAGCTTAGTGGCAAGGTGAACGGCGTTGTTGAGCGCGAATGGGTAGCGTTACAAGTCAACGAACTGTTGGTGGTTGAATTCTACTCGCGCCAAGCGTAAGAAAAGGCAAAAGCATTCCCAGGCCGCAGCCCTGGGAACGAGGGCAAAAGGCAGAAAAGGATTTACTTTTGCCTTTTTACTTTTGCCTTTTTACTTATTTACCCGCCGATTTGCGACATGGTGCGGGTATAAATGCCAGTCGTGCCGGAATTACGTTGCTTGTAGTTAATTTCTGGCTTAATTTGCAGCAAATCCTGCACTTGCGTTCTTAGTTCCGCTGGATCTACACCGCTACGGAGAGCAGTTTTTAGGTCTATTTGACCAGTTTCGTTGAGCAGACAGGGGCGGAGCCAGCCATCTGCTGAGAGGCGCATCCTGTTACAGCGATCGCAAAAACATTCCGACATCTGGCTGATAAATCCCAGCGTGCCTTTGGCTCCGGGAATCTTAAATACATCGGCAGGGCCATTACCACGTATAGCTGATTCTGTCAAGCCCCAGCGATCGCTGATGCGTTGTCTCAACTCGGCAGAAGAAAGCCAACCGCGATCGCCAAACAAATCGCCATTGCCAATTGGCATAAATTCAATAAACCGCACGTGCCATTGGCGGTCAATGGTCAAAGCAGCTAAATCTAATATTTCATGGTCGTTGACACCGGGAATTACAACCACATTCAGCTTTAGCGGGTCAAAACCAACGCGATGAGCGGCGAGAATGCCGTCCCAGACTTGCTGCCATCGCGAACGACCGCGATTGCCACTAATATTGTCAAAAATTTCAGAATCGAGCGAGTCGAGACTGATATTAATGCGGCGCAACCCAGCATCGTAGAGATTTTGCGCCATTGGGGCGAGTAAAAACCCGTTGGTAGTCATCGAGAGATCTTGGGTTTGAGGGAGAGATGCGATCGCTCTTACCAACTCCACCAAGCGCGGACGCAGCAACGGCTCACCCCCAGTCAGACGAAAGCGCGTAAATCCCACAGGGATAAACACCTCATTGAGAAGAGTAAGCAGTTCCTCATCGGTTAGCAACTGTTGCCGCAACAGATAGTCAAGTTCAGCCCCTTCCGGCATACAGTATTGACAGCGAAAATTACAACGGTCAATTAAGCTGATACGAAGGTAATCTACCTGGTTCATGCTGTTTTTTGGGGCGAGATGCGCGAAAGACAAAAGGGAAATAGAAGGTTAGAAAGTTAAAACTTATTAACCTTTTAGCTCCTAACGCCTATTTTGACCGATCTGCTGGTTGAATTACGACAACTGGCACAAGTTGTGCTTTAACAGGCAAGAGCGATCGCATCACCATCCTTAGCGGCTGACTGCGATTTTCGCGGACTGCTACAAGGGGCAAAAGAGCTAAAAGGCGCACCACAGCGCTGAGGGCAAATACTGCTGGCAAGCCGCCGAAGCCGGGGAAACTGGCAAGAAAGCCACCAACTGTAGTTCCCAGCGCACCGCTAACACCAGCAACAGCAGCAGCGATCGCAAAATATTTAGACTGGTTTCGCAACGGTGCTACATCCATTTGGAGATTACTGGTACACAAATCAATAGCCGCCTGCGTACCACCCATCAACAAGTGTAAAAGCGGGAACCACACCCAAAGGGAAACAGCATCAGCACCAATCGCCACCCAAAGTAACGGCGTCAGCGCTACCAGCACTCCCACAAACACCATAAGCGGACGATTGCCAATCCGGTCGGCTAACTTGCCCCACACAACCATCATCAGCAAATTAGCCCCAGCCCCAATGCTGCCATAGATCGTTACCCAGCTGACATCTATATCCAGGTTGTCCAGCAAAAAGAGATTAAAAAACGGCGAGCCAACATTAACAGCAAACACCCAGAAGCTAATGTAAAGCAAAAACCTCAAAAAATTAGGCTCCAAGCGAGGCTTAGCTTCAACAACTGTCCCCGTTTCCTTCTGTAGGTCGTCTTCCCCTCTTCCCTGCTCTTGGGGATTCACATCAGCCATGAACAACTGACAGCCAATACTGATTAGCCCAACCACGACTCCCACACACAACAGCGCACCGTAACCCTGAATCGTCCCACCCGGCCATGCAGACACTGCAAGACCCAAGAGGGGTACGCCGATGAGAGCGGTCAAACTAGCGGCACTATTGCGAAATCCAAAATACCTCCCCCGTACCCGCACGGGCACTAACGTCGCTATCCAACTCAGCCAAGAAGCACCGCCCAACGATACCAGTACGTTGGAGAGTAAAACTATTGCCAATGTCCAAGAGACTAGCTGGTGCGGATCGCTATGAGACCAGTTTATCCACCAAATCCCGATCGCTAAAATCAGCCACATCAGCCGTGCTGGCACAAAAACAGCCAAGTCATACCATTGGCGGCTCGTGGTGCGCTCTGCCAGATGCGCTCCCAGCGGTTGCAGTAAGTTGACCAGCATTGGCATAGAAGACAGCATCCCTATCTCGACTGGAGTTGCACCCAGTTGAAGCAAGAAGTTACTGAGCAAAACGCCGCCAGTAATGCTGCCAAAAATAGCAGCAAAGACTGCATCCCAGGTAGATGCCTTTAGACTAGACCGAATTGAAGATTTGGATAATTTGTGCGGTTCTGCGGCAGGGATTATGGTTTCGGTTGCTGCGATGGTTTGTATAATTCCCTGTTCGGCCAGAGTGACGGTTGGATCTGGAGCAAAGTCTTTTACTGAGTTAGATAGGTTGGGATAGGCAACCACAAAATTCCTCACAACTAAGTTGAATTATTAATGCCTTCGATACCGCAGAGGGAAGCTATAAAACGATAGAGTGAAAGGCTTGTACTGTGCAGCTTTCCGCAGTAAGAAAGATTGTTCAGGCAAATACGACAAAAATACCTCCCAGAAAATAGTTGCGATCGCTCAAAGATAGTTGAAGTATTGTTGTTCTGTTATCTATGTTTCCCAGAAAATCTCGGTTAATCTCTATAGCATAGGCAGCATCTACAGATTTAAACCGCCAAGGCTGCATCCGGGCAGATGCGCCACAAGAATGAAATTAAGAAGGGGTGTCGATCTGTATGGCAAACGAGCAACAGCTAAATCTGCTCAAGGAAGGGGTAGAAGCTTGGAATCAATGGAGGCAAATTAATCCTGAAATAAGGCCAGACCTTAACGGAGCAGATCTGCACTCGTGCGATATCGGTGCAGTCAACTTAGTGGGCGCAGCTATGCGAAGCAGCGATCTTAGCGGAGCCAACTTGATGGGGGCGGATATGCGTAGAGCAGATTTAGCAGGAGCGAACCTGAGCGGGGCATATCTGAGCAATGCGGACTTTAGCGAAGCAAATCTCACTGAAGTTAACCTCAGCGAAGCTTATCTTTTCGAGGCAGATTTGAGCCGGGTGAACTTGAACGGGGCAGATCTGCACTGGGTATATCTGGGTAAGGCAGATTTGAGTGGGGCGTACATGATCGGCGCAAATTTGAACGAGGTTGACTTGCGCGGCGCGAATCTAATCGGCGCGAACTTGAGCGAGGCTAATCTCAAAGCAGCCAACCTCACAGGGGCGGATCTGCAAGGGGCGGATCTGCGCTGGGCGGATTTGCAAGGGGCAAACTTGATGGGAGCTAGGTTGCTAAAGACTAGCTTTGAGCAGGCGAACTTGGAGGGTTGTTCTATCTATGGGATTTCGTGTTGGGGGTTAAACCTGGAAGGAGCAAATCAGTCAAATTTGATTATTACTCCTCCAGGCGAACCGACGATCGCTGTAGATAATCTTGAGGTGGCTCAGTTTATTTATTTGCTGCTCAATCACAAGCAAATCCGCGAGGTTATTAATACCGTTCCGTCTAAAATTGTGCTGCTAATCGGTCGCTTGACTAAACCAGAACGCAAGGAAGTTTTAGAAGCAATCCGCGAAAAACTTCGCCAACGCAATTATTTGCCCATATTGTTTGATTTAGAAAAACCAGGCGGGCGCGATCGCGTCGAGACTGTCTCTTGTTTGGCAAGTATGGCGAGATTTATTATTGCCGACCTGAGCGATGCCAAAAACATTCCACAGGAATTGCAAAGTATTGTCCATGAAGTGGAGCTAGTACCCCTACAAGTGCTGCTGCAAGCGGGAGCCAAAGATGCAGCTATGTTGGAGCCTTTTAAGAAATACCCTTTGGTGCTAGAGCCGTATCGCTATGAGAACGTTGAGGAAGCGATCGCGTTTCTCTATGAAAAAGTAATTGCCCCTGTTGAGGCCAAAGCAAACGAGTTAATAAAAAGCAATAATTAAAACTGGCAGGCACGGGCAAGTACAAAGCACGCAAAAAATAAGGAGGGCTTGATCGGCGTGGCAAACGAAGATCATCTGACTCTAGTAAAACTTGGGGTAGATGCCTGGAACCATTGGAAGGACGAAAATCCTGAAATCCAGCCAGACTTTAGCGAAGCAGACCTCAGCAGAACCGACCTGAGCGAAGCCAAGCTTTGGGGGGCAAACATCAGGGTAGCGAACCTGAGAATGGCCAACCTCAGCGGAGCCGATTTGTGCGGGGCAAACCTCTGCGCGGCAGACCTGAGTGGGGCAACCCCAATCGGGGCAAACCTGACTGGGGCAGACTTGATTGGCGCCAACTTGAGCGGTGCCAACTTCAGCGGCGCCAACTTGAGGGGGGCGCATTTGATGAAGGCAGACCTCAGCGGCGCTTACCTCAGCGGCGCCGACTTGAGGGGGGCGCATCTAGGCAGGGCAAACTTGAGCGGTGCCAACTTGAACGGTGCCAACTTGAGCGGTGCCAACTTGAGCGGCACGCAATTGATCGAGACAAACTTGGCGAATGCCAACCTTCAAGGTTGTCGAATTTATGGAATTTCCGCTCTGGAATTAAACCTGGACAGAACAAATCAAGCGAATCTGATTATTACGAGAGAGGGTGAACCTACCATCGCCACAGATAATCTTGGATTTGCTCAGTTTATTTACTTGCTGCTCAACGACCAAAAAATGCACGGTGTCATTAGTAGCATTAGCTGCAATGCCGTCTTGATTATGGGTAGCTTTAAACCAGATCGCCTGGCAATTTTGGATGCGATTCTCAATGAAATTCGCGATCGCAGCTATTTGCCGATTGTGTTTGATTTCGAGACATCACTAAGGCAGGATCTCACCGAGACTATCTCTCGCGTGGCTGGTATGGCTCGGTTTATTATTGCCGACTTTACCGACCCCAGAAGCATCCCGGACGAGTTGCAGACTGTTCTCCCTGACATAGAGCGAGTCCCCATTCAACCAATTTTGCATAGTTCAGCCCAGAGGCAATACTCTTTTATGTTTAGAGATTTGCAGCAATATCCTTGGGTGCTGGAGCCTTACTTTTATGAATCGTCCCAAGAAGCGATCGCATCCCTCAAGGAAAAAATCATTAACCCCGCTGAGGCTAAGGCTAGGTTATTAGGAAAATCTAGGAGTTAGGAGTTATCAGTTATGCTCTCGTTCCCTGGCTCGTTCGGGGAACGCCATTCCTTAAAATTCCATCGTAATTATTGAAATATTAAGGCAGACAACATTGCCCCCCTCATAAACTCGAAGATGAGATGGGGCCTATATCCTCCTTGATTTCCTTTCTATAAAAACTCTTCTTTAACTAACCAACTGCAACCCCTTATCATGCATTTTTTGGTCGATGCGCTGCATATCTTCAAGAGTTTCACCAGTTACAATTCCGTAAAGTTCAGTGTAAATTTTGCCATATTTAACCCTTTCTAGCGCCGATAAAATTATCAAGTCTTTACGCTCTATTTCTTCCTTGAGAGTCACTAAAATCGAGTCCAAAGTGCCGTCCATCCAGTAGTCAGTTGAATAATTCGCTACCTCTTTCCCCAGCTCCAGAAGGGTATTACGCTGCAAGCACAGAGGAGTTGAACCGTTAACTCGAAAATTAGCATCGATCGCGAAAAGTTGCCCGTCTTTATCTTCCAAAACGTCGAAGCCAATAATGCCGAAATAACCCTGCTTATGAGCATACTGACCGATGGCGGCAATCATCTCATAGAACTTGCTCATGTCGCTCTCGCCATAATAAATGAGTCCGCCCAAGTACTTGCCTTCGGGACTGACGAGTTGGCGAGTAACGCCAATGAGGGTAATATCTCCGACTTTGTTGACATAAAACTGCACGCAGTAGTTTTCTACAGCGTCTTTAATGAACTCGGAGACGATGATGGTATCCAGCAGTTTGATATTCAGATATTTTTTAATTTCTTCGCAGCAGTAGTTAAGTTCGCTGGCGCTTTTGATAATATAAGTACCCTCCCCTGAGAGTCCATGAGATGTTTTGATCAAGTAGGGGAATTGTTCTGGTAATTTAATCTCATCGAAATTGGTTTCGTGCAGATTGTAGGTTTCATATTTTGGACAACTCACCCCAAGTTCAGCTAGCGTTGCTTTGCTCAATAGGCGATAGTGAGTATCTGGATCGACGGCGTGCTTCTGGGGAAGTAAGCCGTCGAAGGGGAATAGAGTAATAACTCGCTCCAAGCGATCGCTCTTATTAATTTCATCGAGATAATCTTTACTCTCGATCACTTCCAGGTTGTTGTAGCTGAAGCCAAAATGCTCTCGCCAGTAGTCAACTAACACTTTTCCTGGTTGGCTGAGGACAACACCGGAAAGGATATCCCCTAAAACCGCTAAGTTTTTCCAAGGTTCCTTTTCACAAATTTTGTCATAGGAAGTTTTGGTTGCTTCATCGCTCCCGTCTTGTAAAAAGTATTTTTTCGTGTTGGGATAAGCTGCCCAACTTGAAGTTGCTGGGTAATTCAAGATGAACGTATACCCTGCATCGGCAATATCTTGAGCAAATAGTTGGGAGAAAGAATTACCTTGGAAATAATTAAAGTTGTATTGAGTATTCATGGTTTGGAAAGACCCTAATGACGATTAGCGCAAAGATGTATAATTTCTAAAAATCTGGATGGCGGCTGATTTTATCGATCTGATTCCATCAGATTGGCAGAAAGCTACACGAGAATAAATAAAGTTAGGCATACTTGCTTTTAAAAACTAACTTATTGCCTCTTTATCCTGAAGAATTTAACGTAGTAGAAGTTGTATCTATTGTTGTGACTTTTGCAGATTTTTTAAACTTGCGATCGCTAGCTGCGATTCTCCTCAAGTAATGAGAAAAACTGCGTTCAATCTCAACGTGTTGCTTTACTCGTGTAAGATTCTTCCTCCTCTGTGCCAGTTGCAACTGCTTATCCTCGCTGATACGTGAGAATGTCTATAGCGCAGTCAGTATCTTGACAGTATAAATTGCGTTATTCCATCAAACGTCTACCCCAAGAACAGGCTCGCTCTCTCTAAAGGCAGAGTTCTCACCTAAGCGCTTGTGTAATTTTGAATACATTTTGACGCTGGGCGCGATCGCCTGACTGCGGCTCAATTGGGCTAAGGCGACGAAAGAAACAGAATTCATGGGAGCGATCGCAGCGTGAATAATTAGTTGATTTGGCAACGCCCACTTGTGAAATCTGTTCTAGTTTCTCCTAGTTAATTAACCTTGATATAAGCAACCCGCACCCTATTAGCGCTCGCTGCCTTTGGGATGCGGGTTAACTTATTAAAGCTATTTTTTAAAGCTTTCTAATACTTATAGTTACCAGCAGATTCGAGGACAGTCTGCGTTGCTACATCCAGGAATTGTAAGGATAGATTTTTGCCCAAGGCTGCGGCTTGCTTCATACCATCCAGCAGGCTCTTGATTCCCTCAGATTTGACTGCGCTTACAGATATCATATCCACGACAACAGTATCAGTTGCTAATTCCAAAGCTTGCTCTAAAGACTTTCTAAATGCGGGGCTGGTCGAGCAATCTAGACAACCGCTTGGTCTAAGTACAACGGTGGCGGGACGAACTTGGTGTTTGATGGCTTGAGGAACAGGGGCTTTGCTGAAAAAGTTCTTGAGGACGTTCATCGTTATCTCTAGGCCGCGTCTGATTTAGGGAAGAAAAATTTCTATATTGATAGGATGCTATGAAAATCCGATAAGAGATCTGCCAAAAGTCACCCAAGCGCAGTGTTTTGGATCACAACGAGCTATGATTGTCGGCAGTCCCAGTCCTCGATGCGATCGCACCCAATCTGGTAAATTTGCTCAAAACCCCTTGGGGCATATCTCCTACAATGTTTCTCTCGCACAATAAAATATAGTAGTTGTTATTCATAAAGTTAATATTTATTGCGAAAATTATTACTCAAACCTATCGAAGCCCTAATAGCGATTAAAAGCAGGCAATTAAGACAGTACTCAAAAACCCCACGATCGCTCCTTACCAATGACCTTCCTCAAACCCCGTTCTGGATACACGCTACCCGTTTTTGCCTGTGCCGCCGCAGTTGCCGCACTGCGCTGGTTGCGCCACCCTCAACCGCTTGATGCTGTATCAATCGATTTAATCGAACCCGCCGAAACAGTGGAAATTCCTATTGAACAGGTTGCGGGTATCGGCGAGGGAATGGCTTTAGCAATTACCCGCAGCGATCCCGGCGATAATCTCGACCTTACGCGCAATACACCAATCTGGGCTTTGGTGGAATGGGTTAAGGAAGTCCGGAGTCCGGAGTTTGAACCAGAAGCGATCGCCATCAAAGGTGGGGAAGGGATCGGGCGAATGGTTGACGCTGGTGACAAGGCTGCTATCTATGCTTATGCACAGCAGGTATTGCGAGAAAATTTGGGGCGTCTGCTGGAACCAGGGGAAAAAATTCAGGTAACTATTATTTTGCCCGAAGGTCGGGCGCTGGCTCAACGCACTTCTAATGCTGCCTTTGGTGTCTTAGAAGGACTGTCTCTACTGGGAACGAGGGGAATTTCTCAACCTTTAAGTGCTAGTGCAACTCTAGAAGCTTATCAAGAGGAACTGCAACAAAAGGCTAGTAATTTTGATTGTTTGGTGTTCTGCGTGGGGGAAAATGGCTTAGATTTGGCAGCTAAATTAGGTATAAATCCTAGCCAATTGGTCAAGACTGCTAATTGGTTGGGGCCGTTGTTGGTAGCAGCAGGATTTTATAACGTAAAGTCAATATTGTTATTTGGCTATCACGGTAAGCTGATTAAATTGGCGGGTGGAATTTTTCACACTCACCACCACCTTGCTGATGGACGGCTAGAAATTCTTACAGCTTATTGTGCCCAGGTGGGTTTGCCGACTTCTGTGATGCAGACTATTTTTGCACTTCCTACTGCGGAAGGGGGGCTAAAATATTTGCGGGAATTGGATGCCAAAGATGGCACAGATTGGGTCGAGCGGGTTTATGGCGCGATCGCCTCGCGCATCGACCAACGCTCTTCTGAATATATCCGCAACTTGGGCGATCGCGATGTCCTTGTGGGTTCGATAATGTTTGACCGCGATCGCCAAATTGTTGTCAAAAGCAAAATCGCTGCCGCATTACTGTATCAATTGTGTTAGTTTTATAAGAATAGCAATTGCCTTAATAAATCGAAATAAACGGCTTTTTATAGTTTAGTTCCCAGGCCACGTTTTAGCTGTCCAAATCTATCTGTACATTCCCACTATCTACATCAGGAAACAACAACGGTGACTCTACAAACTGAAACACCGCCTCTAATAGAGTATTTGGGGCAACTGAACCGACAAATCATTGTAATTCTCGACTTCGGTTCCCAATACTCCGAACTAATTGCCCGCCGCATTCGCGAGACTCAGGTTTATTCCGAAGTCCTTCCTTATCGCACTAGCGCTGAGGCATTGCGGCAACTGAATCCTAAAGGAATTATTCTCTCTGGGGGGCCTAATTCTGTTTACGACAAAGGCGCTCCCCACTGCGATCCAGAAATTTGGAACCTGGGCATCCCCGTGTTGGGAGTATGCTACGGGATGCAGTTGATGGTACAACAACTGGGCGGGATAGTCGAACGCGCAGATCGGGCTGAGTATGGCAAGGCATCGTTATTTATTGACGATCCCACAGACTTACTCACGAACGTAGAAGATGGTACAACAATGTGGATGAGTCACGGGGACTCATGTAAAGCATTGCCATCTGGGTTTGAAGTGCTGGCACACACGGCGAATACACCCAGCGCCGCGATCGCGCACCACGAGAAAAAACTCTACGGCGTTCAGTTCCATCCTGAAGTCGTCCACTCGCTTGGCGGTATTGCCTTAATCCGCAACTTTGTCTACCACATTTGCGACTGCGAACCTACTTGGACAACTGCCGCATTTGTTGAAGAATCGATTCGAGAAATCCGCGCCAAGGTTGGGGATAAACGAGTGCTGCTGGCTCTTTCCGGTGGCGTTGATTCTTCTACCCTCGCATTTTTGCTGCACAAAGCGATTGGCGACCAACTGACTTGCATGTTCATAGACCAAGGGTTCATGCGAAAGCACGAGCCAGAACGGTTGGTGAAGCTGTTTCAAGAACAATTCCACATCCCTGTGGAGTATGTAAACGCACGCGATCGCTTTTTAACTGCGATCGCTGATATCACAGATCCCGAAGAAAAACGTCGCCGCATCGGTCACGAATTCATCCAGGTATTTGAAACAGAATCAAAACGCCTTGGCCCCTTTGATTACCTCGCTCAAGGTACTCTCTACCCAGATGTTATCGAATCAGCCGATACTAACTTTGACACCAAAACAGGCGAACGAGTAGCTGTCAAAATCAAGAGCCATCACAACGTCGGCGGCTTACCCAAAGATCTGCGTTTTAAGTTAGTCGAACCACTGCGGAAACTCTTTAAAGATGAAGTCCGCAAAGTCGGTCGCTCGATTGGTTTGCCAGAGGAAATTGTACAACGACAACCCTTCCCCGGCCCAGGTTTGGCGATTCGCATTTTGGGAGAAGTCACCGAAGATCGGCTGGATATTTTGAGAGATGCCGACTTAATTGTTCGCCAGGAAATTAACCGCCAGGGAATGTACACCGAGTTGTGGCAAGCCTTTGCCGTTTTGCTACCAATTCGGAGTGTAGGCGTTATGGGCGACCAGCGCACCTATGCTTACCCGATTGTCTTGCGCTTAGTTAAGAGCGAAGATGGCATGACGGCTGATTGGGCGCGAGTTCCTTACGATTTGTTGGAAACTATCTCGAATCGGATTGTAAATGAAGTTCGGGGAGTTAATCGGGTGGTTTACGATATTACTTCCAAGCCGCCTGGAACTATTGAGTGGGAATAAAAGTAGGGTGGGCAGTGCCCACCTTATACCACTATTTAAGTTTTAGTAATAGAGATAATCACTTTATTTCTAAATAGCCTGTTAGCAAATTGCTTTAAAGTTTTACAATATTTAGAATTTCGTCTCGTGTTTGTTCAGGTGACTTATCCTTTGTATAAACAACAAACTTTGCTAGAGCGTGGTTTGAAGGATGCTTAACAAAGTGTTCGTTAAAATCAACTTTATTACTGACTATACCGCCATTGCGTTCGTTTAGTATTTGGATTGATTCTTCTAAATCTGGAGATGGAAGAATCAATACTATATTCCTATAAGGCTGTAAGATTCCTTTTACACGGTGGAAAAGTTTATCGTCTTCATAAACTGAATGACCGCCTCCGAAGTCAATCACGCAGTTTCTATGTTCATACAGTAATCTTTCAACAGCGTAGGCTTCAAATGGCTTCCAATATCTATAAAGCCCAAGGAATCCTGCTTTTTCTTTTATTTGCTGCGCCCGTTCTTCATCATAATGTATTTCCTTATAATAACCCCATCGCAATTCGTCCATAGAACACTGTGGAAGCCCTAGTTTTTCCGCAAGGAGCTTTCCAACCGTGCTTTTCCCTGTCCTAATCGGGCCAATGAGAATAATATCTGAAATCACTTGTATTTCATCTTTTACTCAACAATGACGAGGATGTTCAGCAGTCTATCTGCTCGCTCATAGCATTTTCTAGTCGCTCTAATAAAGTATCGACATTAGTTGCAACTTGCTCGAAGCAAACTGGGGGAGGGGGTGAGGGTTCAAACTGAATTAGCTTTATTTGACCGTCGCCAATCCCGATCATAAGAACTTCTAATTCAGGTTTATGAGCATCCACGATTCCCAATATTTCCTGAAGCTTGTTCTCAACTTGGCTGTTGAGCGCCTCTATCGCTGCTTTGGGACAATACACGAAATGGGGGGTCGGTTTCATATCGATCCCCACAGTACCCTTGGTATCTCCATTTTCTAGCCACAATCCCCAAGCCAGCGCCGCCAATTCTTGCTGATTTGCTTTGACAAAGCGATCCAGCTGGCGTCGCCAGTTCTTTTCTCCCTCATTTGGCTGGGTACTACCAAGTAATATCATTGTCTGCCTTGTGTAATTACCAATATCATCTCAGATCTGTGTGGAGCGAACAGTTGTTCGTGTTTTGCTAGTCTACCAATTTGGGTTGTGCGATCGCCCCTCGCATCGCTCTAAGTTGCTAAAAGCGCCCGCGATATATGCCCCAAGACCTAGCTAAGGGATGAAACCACCGTAAATTCCAGCCACTAATGTCTTTATAGATAGATAATGAAAATTTGTGATTATCTATACAATTGAGCAGAGAATAAAAAATCATAAATGCTGGAATTTGCTAACGATTCACTTGAGTTTAGTATTGGTCTGTTTTTAATATCAGCTTTGGCAATAGTCATCAGCGGCACCTTTATGACTGCGATCGCCGATCGTTTGGCTAAAGAAACCGGGCTTGGCGAAGCCTTGATGGGAGCCTTATTTCTGGGATTTAGCACCTCCTTGCCTGGAATCGTTACCTCCGTCGCTGCTGCTGCCGGAGGCTACCCAGAACTAGCCATCGGCAATGCTCTAGGCGATATCGCCGCCCAAACAGCTTTTCTAGGAATTGCCGATATAACTTACCTTGAAACCAATCTAGAATACTCCGCTGCCACCGCTGCAACGCTGACGCAGGGAACCCTGCTCATAGTCCTATTAGCAATTCCTCTACTGGCAGTAGGTTACCCATCCGTCACTTTTTGGGGAATCCATCCGGCTTCATTTGGACTCATAGCAGCGTATTTGTTCGGTTTGCGTCTGGTAGCTGCGGCTCAATCCCTCCCAATGTGGAAACCAAATAACACAGGGGAGACAATTGTTGACAAACCAGAAGCAGCCGAGCCAAATAGTCCGGGATTGATTGGGTTATGGTTGCGTTTCTTTTTGCTGGCGGCAGTTCTTGGAGTCGCAGGGTATGGGGTCGAACAAGCTGGAGTATTCATTGCCAACTCCACAAGCCTTTCACAGAATGTAGTTGGCAGTCTGTTTACCGCTTTGTCAACATCACTGCCGGAACTCGTGACCACAGTCGTGGCGGTAAGGCGGGGAGCGCTGACGCTAGCAGTCAGCGGCGTCCTCGGTGGCAATACCTTTGATGTGTTGGTCTTGGCTTTGTGTGACGTGGCGTTTCGCAATGGCTCAATTTATCAAGCTTTAACACAACGCGAAGTTTTTGTGCTTGCCTTGACCATCTTGATGACTGGCATTCTGCTGTTGGGCTTGTTGCGTCGGGAAGAGCATGGAATTGGCAATATCGGCTTCGAGAGCGTTTTCTTGCTGCTGCTTTATGTAGGTGGATTTGCCCTAGTCTTTTTCTCTAATTAAGTACCGGGAGATTTTAACGCCTTATCAAGTACGGCACGGGCGTCCTCTGCTTTAGAACGCGCTTCTTGATAGCGCAGATTAGCTTGAGCGAAGGTTTTTAGAATTTTAAAACCTTCTTTGAGTCGAGCAATTTCCTCTTCAGTTACTGACTTATCTGAGAACAATATATCTACCTGAGCGCGAACCTCAAGTGCCTCGGTGCGTGATTCCTGAACTTTGAGCTTAAGCGTAGCTAGGTTGCTAAGAATCTGTACTGCTTGGGTAACTGCGTCCTCGTCGCTAGCTGTATCGGTTGGTGGTTCTTTGACTTCAATGAACTGTTGAGGGCCAAATCCATCTTCGAGATCGGTGGGTAGCTTGCCTGCATCCATGAGTTCCATAAGCTGATCCATTGCTTTTTCGCGGGCTTTTACTGAATCTTTGCCTGGAACTGTTAGGATAATTTCTGGACTCTGAGCGAGCGTGTATTGAACCATGTTTGTAACCGGATAAATTATCCGGGATGCTAATTGTTTTGTTAGGAAAACTACTGTTATATTTTACTATTTTATCCCAACATTTATCCAATTAGACAGATAATTATTGCTAGCAGTTTTTTAGCCGCGATCGCTATCTGGCGAACTGTTCATCAACTTAGTCCAAAAAGTGCTAATAGACTGTTTTAACTGGTGCTTGCGATACCACTTTTCAAATGCTCTTTCGTAATCTTCGCCCTGAGATTGATAGGTATTCCAAGCCTTGATGCCGAGTCCCAGACCCCAAAATAATAAAACGTACAGCGACCAAGAAATTTCGCCTGCGTTAACTAAATTCAGCAGTACAAAAAAAGAATTAACAATTACATAATTGCCAGCTTGTTTTTGTAACTTTCCGCGTCGGTAAATATTAAATTCCTGACGCTTTTGAATTTCTCCGCGCTGGGATAGCCACTGCTGTTCTGCTACTTGTAGAGATTCTGGGGAAATCGCTAATTCAGAAGCAATTTCTAGAAGCTGTTCGCGGGAAAATTCTCCGTCATAGGCTTGACGCGCGATCGCTATCTGAAGAATTTCCTGTATCTCTTCTTGCTGATAAGAGCGGGTGATTTTGTTGTCGGATGCCTGCATACTCTTGTCTATTTGGAGAAAATTTTTCTGCTCTAAGGAAGCGATGGCTATTGCCTTCCCAAGCGCTGGAGAATAGCGCTTCTTCTATTATGCCTAGCCTTCTAGGAAGTATGCCTGTTGCCAGACCTGGAAAACTCTAGACACTTACCACTTTTGGTAGTGGGATCGTTCTCTCGCTAGGCGGGGGTAAGCGCTGAAGCTAGAAGCTATTCTTGGTTGCAAGAGCAGAGTTCAACTATGTTAAATGGGGCTAAATATGCAAACTAAATCAGACTCGCATTCGGTTGCGCCTGCGAAACAAGGAATTGCGGCAGCTCTTCGCGCTTTCGGCTGGATTTGCTTCTGGCTAGAGTTAGTGCTAGCTGTTGTTTGCGGTATAGCTTTGCTGTTTGCTGTCTCTGGTCGTAACATAAGCGACGAAACGGTTGGAGGCATTGGCATTGGTATATTTTGGGCTATAGGCGGAGTATTAGCGTCACTCTTCAGCGTCTTTGTGGCTTTCCGCTACACTGGCATATCCAAAGCTCTGCGATCGCCCAATACAGCAAAACATCCTAAGAAGGCTGACGTAACTCAACTCCTGCGTCTTGGTGTAATTGCGGGTTTGGCGGGGATGTTATTGGGCATACTCGGTGCTGGCTCGACTCTGGGAGTGCTAGTAGCAAAATCTGTATCAATGCCTCAACTAAGTGTGGCAGCCTACGACCCTAGTAAGAGCATTCGCGGACTTGATGTTTTTGTAGCGATGGCGAACCTTATTGTTATTACTGCTAACTTTCTGGGTACGGTCGCGCCGCTTTGGATGTTGAATTGGCTGCATCGGGATTAGGGCATTGAAGTCTGGAGTCGGGAGCCTGAAGTCTGGAAATGCCACATACGCCATTTCCTAATTCTCATAACCGAACGTCAGAAGACGGTAAACACTGTATTTAAAAGATTAAAACGCTTGTTACAGTTCGTTACGATAAGAACATAGAGAGGTAAACGAATCCTCTCCAAGATGCGAGCGATCGCGTCTGTACAATTGGAGGTAGCCTTATGAACGGCACGATTCGCGTTGGCAATCTATTTGGTATTCCCTTTTACGTCCATCCATCCTGGTTCTTCATCCTTGCCTTAATGACTTGGAGTTATGGAGGAGGACTGTCGGCTCAATTTCCAGGACTGGGCGGATCGTTATCATTGCTACTGGGATTGATTGCCTCGCTATTGTTGTTTGCCTCTGTTTTAGCGCATGAATTGGGACACAGCTTCGTCGCCATGCGCCAGGGTATTGAAGTTAAATCCATCAATTTGTTTATATTTGGTGGTTTGGCAAGCTTAGAAAAAGAGTCAAAGACTCCAGGCGAGGCGTTTTGGGTCGCGATCTCTGGCCCTCTAGTTAGCTTAGTTATATTTGCTCTGCTGACTGCCATTAACTACAGCACAGCTATTTCCGGGCCATTTGCAGCAGTTCTAGGACTGCTAGCCTCCATCAACTTGGCGCTGGCACTTTTCAACTTAATTCCTGGCTTACCTTTGGATGGTGGTAATATCCTCAAGGCGATAGTCTGGAAAATAACAGGCAATCCTTATAAAGGTGTTGTGTTTGCTGGTCGAGCTGGTCAATTTTTGGGTTGGATTGCGATTAGCTTGGGCGTGTTAGCAATCTTGGGAATTAGCAGTGTCGGCAGCTTCTGGACTCTATTTATCGGATTGTTCTTACTGCAAAACGCTGGTCGGGCCACGCAGTATGCAAAGGTGCAGGATCTACTGTCAAGCCTGACAGCAGCAGATGCGGTAATTCCTAACAGTTCGAGCGTATCATCTGAGCTTTCTTTGAGGGAGTTTGTCAACGAGTATGTTATTGGCAAACCCAGCAGAGACGAATTCTTAGTAACTGATGAAAACGGGCAATTGATAGGAGCGATCGCAGTTAAGGATTTAAACGCTATCCCCACATCTATTTGGCCGCAAACTTACGTCAGAGAACTGATAAAACCAATGCAACTATCCACAACAGTTAAAGCCGAGCGATCGCTGTTGGAAGTTGTGACAATGTTGGAACAACAAAAGCTAAATCAGATTCCAGTTATTCGCGATGGCGTGCTAGTTGGAATCGTGGAAAAAGCTTCAATTCAGCAACTATTGATGAGACAAGCGCAAGCGAAGTTTGCTTAATACGGCAATTAGCTAGCCATAACCCCCGATAAGTTAGAGGGTTATGGGATAAAACGAAAACTCCCTGGAAATTTCCAGGGAGTTTTTTTGTGCGCGATCGCCAGACCGGGAAAATGAAAACCTTCCCCGGAGTATGAGAACAAAAAAAAGTGTTAAATTACGCCCTTAAAACCGTAATAAATACACGCGCTTGCGCCAACCAAATAAACAAACCAGGTCAGAAAAAACCCAATTGCACGCCCTGGAGATGGCCCATACGTTTTGATCAAACCCCATGCATGGGCAATCCGGGCGGAGGTGAGAACGCCTCCCTCTAACCACAGCAGCCAATTTGGCGAATGCATTAATTCCAGAGCGATGATGAAAAGCAATGCCTGCGGCACATATTCCGCAAAGTTCCCATGAGCGCGTACCTTGCGCTGTAAAGCACCATTATCTTTAACTGGTTCGGACAGCATCATTGTCGCTAATCTCTCGACCCCGCTCGCAACAATATTGGGGTTAGCGAGAGGATCGGGTTGCATCGTAACATTCTCTTTTGACTCACCGTGCCAAACTCTTGTTCTCGTCCGTTCCATTGCTGCAATGTAGGAGAGTGCAAAGGCGATGAAACCATTAATTCCTATGAATAGAGTCGAGATGGGAATGAGATTTTCGTTCATCTTGATTCCTCCAAAAAAATATTGTTTTATTGGTTATAAGTATGAAATTCTATCTTAAAAGTCAGACCCCAAGTTTTCAGGGGGCGACCAAGCCGCTAGAGCGGCTGTTCTATAAGGTTTATAGCTCTCAAACCTCGTTGATAAAATGACTTTTTATTGGCAATAAGACTGAGCATTTCCTCTACCCA
>NZ_JACJON010000064.1 GCF_014695585.1 Microcoleus sp. FACHB-831
TCATCAATACGCCGAACCAGCCGATGTATAGGCGGTTGTCGGTTGATGTTACCCAGTTGCAGAACCGTTCCCAAGCGTTAGCGCTTTGGCGCTGTTGAATGGTTGTGGTCATTTTTGGATGATTGCGATGAATTTTCTAGGTTCTTGCGGGTTTTTGCTGCCCACATTTATAGATTACGGTCTTTGTTTCGATTTGTAAACTATTTTAACGAAAGCTTTTCTGATAATACTTATTAAGTTTTCTTATTACCTCCTGCCATGACCAACCTAGCTTCGCGCCTTGTTACCTATAGCCCTGCGTACACAATCGTTCCGACCTACGAGTGCTTTAATCGCTGTACTTACTGCAACTTTCGTACCGACCCTGGTAGAAGTCCTTGGCTGACTATACAAGAGGCGGAAATGATTATGAAACCGCTTCAGGCTGCTGGAGTGTGTGAAATTCTCATACTCAGTGGTGAGGTGCATCCGCAGTCGTCGCAGCGTAAAGCATGGTTCCAGCGCATCTACGATTTATGCGAACTGGCGCTGTCTATGGGATTTTTGCCCCATACTAATGCGGGGCCGCTGAGTTATGAAGAAATGTCACAACTAAAGAGTGTGAACGTGTCGATAGGACTAATGCTGGAACAGGTGACGCCCAACTTGCTGGAGACAGTCCACAAGTATGCTCCGAGTAAGGTTCCAGAGTTGCGATCGCAACAGCTAGAGTGCGCGGGGGAACTTAAGATTCCGTTTACAACTGGGTTGTTGTTGGGAATTGGGGAAAGCGAGAAAGATTGGTGGGATAGTTTAGAGGCGATCGCGCACCTCCACCAACGTTGGGGTAACATTCAAGAAGTTATCCTGCAACCCCACAGTCCAGGAAGTCAGCAAACCTTCGACGCCCCAGCTTTCGATCCCCAGACTTTGCCCCAAGTGATTGAAAGAGCGCGGGAGATTTTGCCGCCGGATATTAATATACAAATTCCGCCTAATTTAGTTCAAGAACCTAGTTGGTTGCTAGCTTGTTTAGAAGCAGGCGCGAGGGATTTAGGAGGGATCGGGCCAGTCGATGAAGTGAATCCCGATTATCCCCATCCCCACTATCAGAATTTGCAAGAAATTTTGCAGCCAGCGGGTTGGGAACTGGTGCCTCGTTTGCCAGTTTATCCCCAGTATGATGACTGGTTATCAGATAAACTCCAAACTGCTGTTAAGCAATGGCGGATAGGTAAGCTATTCGTTTAATAGGGTTAATTCGCAAGCGCGATCGCTCTACACATAACCAACCAGACACTCTATATATCTTCTCAGCAAAATTTGCCCATATTTCAAAATGATTAACGATCAGGAGTTCCTTCACGGCGCTGCATTTTTAAGGCTAATCAACTTTGGAAACAGGATTACGATTACTCACGCATCATGTATACATCCTTCAATATACCTAGTTGAAGGTGATACAAATCAGTCAGCTATTCTCTTCAAGGTTTCCAAAAAACCGAAATCTGCATGGTCTTTCACTTTAAGCAGCCAAGAAGAGTCTGCTTTGGGTATTTTGCATAGCAAGTATCCTGACGCTTCAGTATTCATAGCCCTAATCTGTCACAAAGACGGCATCTGCTGCATAGCTGAAAAACGGCTTTGGAGCGTTTTAGATAGGGATGCTGACATTGGTGGCCAGCATATATCGGTGTCGAGGCGGCTTCACGGTAGCTATCATGTAAGTGGCCCGGGCAGGCAGCAAATGGAGCAGACCGTGCCTCAGAATGATTGGCCTCGCATAGTTTTGTCAAATAAAAAAAACAGCAATGATTGAAATTAATATTAAAACCGATGGATATTGCATCAAAAAGCTTATTGAAAGTGTTAGACGTAAAATAGGAGATAAAGCAGCAGGAGACTTAAAGCAAGCTGCTATTAATATTGTGCAGAACTGCGTTGATGTCTACTGTGAAAAATTTGGTTATGGTGATGTTGGTGCTACAGGTACAGGCATTGTTAGTAATCCTTACAAAGGTAAAATACCCAATGGTACTACTGGTTTAATTTACGGTAGAGTTCAGAGCGGTAAAACTAATACTACTATTGCTACTCTGGCAGTTGCTCAAGAAAATGGATTTCGTTGTTTCATTGTATTAACTTCTGACAATACTTGGCTTGGTAAACAAACTGCCGATCGTTTCAACGAACAACTGGAAGAAGATGGGCCTGTTGTATTTGATTGGGAACAATGGAAAACCGACCCAGACAAATTTGCTAAAAGTAAATTACTTCCATATATAAAAGATACTGGTGTTGTCCTGGTATCAACTAAAAACCAGCGTCACTTAGATAACTTGCTTAAAATTCTTAAATATGCTAGAGCCAGTAGCGTTCCAACTTTGATCTTTGATGATGAAGCTGATAATGCCAGCTTGAATACAAACGAACAAAAGCAAGCTAAAAAAGGTAAAGACGTAGTTCCCGATAGTGCAATTTTTGATAAAATTGGCAAAATTCGCAAAGAAGTAGGTAATCATATTTACTTACAAATTACAGCAACTCCACAGAGTTTGCTACTGCAAAATCTTGAGCATCCATGTAAACCTGCTTTTTGCGCTGCGCTACCTAAACCAGGTGATAGTTACATGGGAGGAGATTTATTCTTTGAAGAAAATAGCCCTTATTACTTTATAGTTAAAGCTGAAGAAATAGAACTATTGAAACAGCAGGAAGGAGAGATAAACCCTGGTGATAACTGGAAGATACCTGAAGGATTGAGACTGGCTTTATGCTGTTTCTTCCTGGGTGCAATTTATAAGATGCGAGCGGCAACATATGAAGATGCAAAATACTCCTTTTTAGCTCATATATGCTACAAAAAGGATAATCACAATAACTTAGAGAAGATTATAAGTGAGTTTGTTATAAAACTTGATAAAGCTATTCGAGGTCAATCTTCTATAACAGAGCGAGAACAGGCACTCAAATGGCTTGATGAAGCTTATCACGAGTTAAGCAAAACCGTGACTAATCTACCACCACTTAATAACCTGATTGAAGACCTAAAGCATAAATTACGGCGTGCTATCCCAAAAGTTATCAATGCTAACAATCCAGATAAAGAACCGAACTATAAACGAGGGATGAATATTCTTATTGGTGGTAATAGGCTTGGGCGGGGTGTAACTATTGAAGGATTGATGGTAACTTATTACGGACGGGATGCCAAACAAAAAGTGATGGATACTGTGCATCAACACGCCCGAATGTACGGTTATCGCCAGGAACTAAAAGATGTTACTCGTCTGTTTTTACCCAAACATATCTTTGAAGCTTTCCACGCTATCCATGAATCTGATGAGGGTATGCGTCAGGCTATTGGTGACGATCCCAGCCAAATTAAGCTCAAGCCTGTCTGGGTTGGTCGAAAACTTAAGCCAACTCGTTCTAATGTCTTGAATCCAGCAGAAATTGATGCCTTCACACCCGGCTCTGCTATTTATCCTCGCGATCCGCGTTGGAAGGTTTCAGAAGTAAGGCACCACACAGAAGCTCTCAACAAGCTTCTAGGCGAATACAAGGGTGATGATCAATACTATGAGGTAGATATCGACTTCTTAATCGAGATTCTTGAACGTATGCCGAGCGGTCGTTGCCCTGGATATTCCTGGGAGGACAAAAGAGTCAAAGAAGCCCTGAAGTCTATTAAGACAGAAGGTATTCAGAAGGCAATGCTCAATGTTCACCGAGGGAAAAAAGGTGATGGACTTGACTTGTCAAACAGACCCAGACCTTGGCAGGGTTCTGGTTTCGCACAAAGTGAATGGATAAGGAAGCCGAAACGGAAATACCTCGATGTTCCAACGCTGATTGTTATGTATGAAAAGGGCGAGAAGGATGGGGGTTGGGACAATCAACCGCTTTATCTTCCAACCTTGATTCTGCCTAAAAATAAGTTTGTCTTCATG
Source organism: Microcoleus sp. FACHB-831 (assembly GCF_014695585.1). Lineage (NCBI taxonomy): Bacteria > Bacillati > Cyanobacteriota > Cyanophyceae > Oscillatoriales > Microcoleaceae > Microcoleus > Microcoleus sp. FACHB-831. The sequence continues at coordinate 3,933 of NZ_JACJON010000064.1, forward strand.
TTCAATTACTCAGATGCTCCTAAAGAGCTGGACGATGATCTGGACTGGCAGGATGATGAGACAATAGATGAACGTGAATGGCTCCAAGCAGCAGCGACTAATCCAGCTTTTGATTTCCTGAAAGACCCTGAAGAAGACATATACACGTTAGCTGATGGTAAGCCATTCAATGACTAAGGGTAAAGTTGTCCTAGTGCCTTTCCCGTTTGATGATTTATCAGCTACCAAGGTGCGTCCAGCTGTCTGCATCACTAACCCTGTAGGAGCCTATCGTCACGTTATTCTGGCTTTCATTACCAGTCGAATTCCACCGGATTTACTAGAAACAGACATCGTGTTAGAAACCAGTCATCCAGACTTTGCTGCCAGCGGGTTGCATCAAGAATCTACAATCAGGCTGGATCACTTAATGACAGTTCGTACATCGGTTATCCGGCGTGAATTGGGTGAGTTGTCATTAGATACACAAGCGCAGATTGCACAGCTTTTGTGCAATCTGCTAAAGGAATAATGTAGCGATTCCTATGGAAAGCGTGGGGCGATCGCATCCACCCCACTACAGACACCACGACCCCCGTATTTGTAAAATAGAGATGAAGCATTAGGGATTCACAACATCGAGACTATCTACGGCAACCTTCAAGGTCTAAAGTCCAGCCAGCTAAAGCAGCTACAGAGACTTTATCATCAACGCAATCCTGGCGATCGCATAACCACGCCCGAATTTGCCCAACGTCTAGCCGCCATCAGCAGCGAAATCAACCAACCTGTCTGTACCTACATCAATCGTCGGGGACAGGTGATTCGCGTAGGAGTCGGTTCTCCCCGTCAAACCCAAATTCCCCCCCTAGAACTGCCCCGCTACGGCGCAGAAAGACTAAGCGGCATTCGCTGCATTGCCACCCATCTCAAACCAGAAGCACCCAACGAAGCCTCACTCACCGCAATGGCGATGCAACGACTGGATGTTCTACTCGTCCTGAACATCACGGGGTCTGGATTTGAAAGGCGCGGTGGCGGTGCAACAGGTTATGTCAAAGAAACCTATCTAGCTCACCTAGTTCCCCACGAATCAGCCAGCTGGAACGTATCCGCACCTATCAGCCTGGATGTCATCACCAACCAAGATTTCCTAGAACTCGTAGAAGGACTGGAAGCTGAGTTCCAACGGGAATTTGTTGCCCAGCAAGTGGACGCCGACCACGATCGCGTACTACTGGTAGGCTTGATGACTGAGGGTATGACAGCCCTGCAATTCCAAGATGGACTCGAAGAACTAGCACGTCTAGTTGATACAGCAGGAGGGCAGGTATTAGATACCCTGCGGCAGAAGCGCCCGCGTCCTCATCCCCAGACTGTTGTGGGTGAAGGTAAGGTGCAGGAAATTGCTCTTGCCGCACAGACGCTCGGAGCTAACCTGATAGTATTTGACCGCGACCTCTCACCAGCGCAAAGCCGCAATTTGGAAACTCAGACAGGCATTCGGGTAGTAGACCGGACGCAGGTAATTTTAGATATCTTTGCCCAACGCGCCCAATCCGGCGCTGGTAAGTTGCAAGTAGAACTTGCCCAACTAGAATATATGCTGCCACGCTTGACTGGTCGGGGTGGTGCGATGTCCCGACTCGGCGGCGGTATCGGCACCAGGGGGCCGGGAGAAACCAAACTGGAAACAGAACGTCGTGCTATTGGGCGACGAATTTCTCGACTGCAACAGGAAGTCAACCAGTTGCAAGCCCATCGTTCCCGGCTGCGGCAGCAAAGGCAACATCAAGAGGTTCCCTCAGTTGCTTTGGTTGGCTACACCAACGCTGGGAAGTCCACGCTATTAAATGCGCTGACTAATTCGGAGGTTTATACAGCTGACCAATTGTTTGCTACTCTTGACCCAACAACGCGACGTCTGACAATTCCCGATCCTGTAACGGAAGAACCCCGCCAGATTGTTATTACAGACACGGTGGGATTTATTCACGAACTGCCGCCCTCATTGGTGGATGCGTTCCGCGCTACTTTGGAAGAGGTGACAGAAGCTGACGCGCTGCTTCATGTAGTAGATTTATCTCATCCGGCTTGGCAAAGTCAAATTCGTTCTGTGATGACTATTTTGTCGGAAATGCCTATAACACCTGGCCCAGCCTTAGTGGTGTTTAACAAAATGGATTGCGTGGACGGCGATACTTTGATGGTAGCTAAGGAAGAGTTTCCCCAAGGGGTGTTTATTTCAGCAAGCGATCGCCTCGGCTTAGAAACTCTACGTTACCGCCTCGCCCAACTTATTAATTATGCTGTTTCTTCTCAGTAATTTTTCGTAATTACTTTTCCGTAAAAGCACTTAATAGTCTTGTTTTTTTACCTTGTATTACTTGAAGTTTTGATTGTCTAAAGTTATGTTGAACTCACTTTGTTTCGTTTATGAAGATACGAACAAGATGTGAGTTTTTATATAGACAGCAATAAGCCCCATCGTTATGCTCTTAGTAGAGCCTGGAAAGATCGGGGTGTATTACGGCTCGGAAAACTTTATGGGTGGGTGATTGAGGCTAATTAACAAGGAAATTAAGTGAAATGTTAAAGGCTCTGTCAAAAGTAGCTTTAGGTATCTGGGTACTGTCTGCGGTTGGAATCTGTTCTTCTGTCCTAGCTTCCTCAGCTTCGGCTTTTACTTTCAATGCTGATGGTAGCGTTGGAGTTGGGATTGCTGATATCGATCGATCTTTCCAGGTTACATTTGACGGAAACGTTGCTACAAAAGATGTTACTGGACTTGCGTCACTAGCAACATTTACCTTTTTAGGATTTACAAATGTTGCCGACACTACACAAGCAAAATTCGATATAGCACTAAAAAATACATCTAGCGGCGGTACTCTTACTTCTAGAACATCTGCTTTAGGGTTTAATGTTGACCCTAATCTCAGTGGTGCAAGTGTTAGCTCCGGTGGGCTTTTTGCCTATGCAAGTTTAAATGATTCTTTCCCTAATCAATTCGGTACTATTGATGTCTGCTTTATTAATAACAAGCAGAATTGTAAAGGAGGCGGCGGAGAAGGTAATGAGGGCGGTGTTAGCACGGGTGAGAATTCCAAGACTTTCTCTCCTACTCTTACTTTCAAGGGTAACAATGTTACATCATTTGCTTTAAGTAACTTTGGTGTACGCTACCAAAGTATTAACGGTACAAGTAGTGATGGACAGAGTTTTGCGGGTGACAGCGGAACGGGCACAGGAACGTTTAAGAAGCCCGCAGGTACAGACAAAATACCCGAACCTAGCACTGTAAGCGCCCTATTGCTAATTGGGTTCGGCATTTTGGGCTGTGGCAAAAAGCGAAAGGCTGTAGTCTAGTTAACTTTGATAATTAAAAAATTACTTTATTTCCCCTCCGTTGAGAGGGGAATTTTTTAGAAATTATCAATTTTAGAGCTAAAAAAACTAAAAGCACCGTAGGTTGGCTGCGAAACCCAACGGATGCTTAGAAGAATTGGGTTTCGTTACTCAACCCAAACTATGCTTATCCTTAAGCGAACGGTATTGAATTATAACTGAGCAAGCGATCGCCTCACATCAATCGCTCATTTATCCAAATCAAATCCCCAATCTTGCAAGCTATGTACCCCAGCAGCAGAGGTGAGATTGTATTGCAAAGGCGTAACGGTGATGTAATTTTTACGAATTGCATGAACATCTGTTTCTATATGGCTGGGTAAATGAGGATTATCTGGTTGTTCGACTTCCTCCACAGCCTCACCAGCTAGCCAATAGTATGTTTTGCCTCGCGGATCTACACGCTTCTGGAACGTATCGAAATAGCGGCGAATTCCTTGACGGGTAATGGCGACACCAGCGATTTCTTCCCACTTTACGGGTGGTACGTTGATATTAAGTAACATCAACTCTGCTAGCGGCTGTTTGGCTAACTTTGCCATCAAGATTGTTGCAAATTTAGCAGCAGGTTGAAAATCTTTTGAGGCAAAACTGGTAAGACTAAAAGCAATGCCGGGAATTCCTTCTATAACTCCTTCCATCGCCGCTGAAACCGTGCCGGAGTATAAGACATCAGTACCAAGATTGGAGCCGTGATTAATACCCGAGAGGACAAAATCGGGGGGTTTGTCTAGTAAAGCACCCAACGCTAGCTTTACACAGTCAGAGGGCGTACCTGAACAAGACCAGGCTTTTACAGTGGGATGAAATATTGAGGTTACGACTTCGGCGCGTATGGGATCGTGGAGAGTCAGACCGTGACCTGTGGCGGAACGTTCGCGGTCGGGACAGACTACAGTGACATCGTGACCTGATAAAGCTAGGGTGTCAGCTAGAGTACGAATCCCCAGCGCGAAGACGCCATCATCGTTGCTGATTAGCAATTTCATTAATAACTTAGTAGAGGAAGGGTTTTTTCTATTTTGACGGTTATTAGGGGATTGATGGCAGGCTGCACCAATGCGATCGCCTCTGGGTAAACTGGTAAGAGCTAACCCCCATAAGCTAGAAAATACTTAAATGAGCGATTCCGTTAACGAGATTGAGACTCAATTAGCCGCGCTGAAACAGGAAGCAACCAAAGCGATCGCTGCCACAAATACCCTGGAAAACCTAGAAGAAATCAGAGTAGGTTACTTGGGCAAAAAAGGGCAGCTATCTAAAGTATTAGGGGGTTTGGGTAAATTGCAAGCGGGCGATCGCCCCCGCATTGGCGCTTTAGCAAACGAAGTCAAAGAAGCCATACAACAAGACCTAGACCAACGGCGAAATGACCTGCAAGCAGCGAAAATCCAGGCACAGCTAGAATCGGAAACCCTGGACGTGAGTATGCCAGCAGTTTACCGACCCATCGGGCGATCGCACCCCCTTAACAGCACAATTGACAGAGTTGTAGATATCTTCGTCGGTCTTGGCTACACCGTCGCCAACGGGCCAGAAATGGAGACAGACTACTACAACTTTGAAGCGTTGAACACCCCAGCAGACCATCCCGCCCGCGATATGCAGGATACCTTCTACCTGCCGGATGGCAATTTGCTGCGGACGCATACCTCTTCCGTCCAGATTCGCTACATGGAAGAGAACGAACCGCCGATTCGCATTGTCGCACCAGGACGTTGTTATCGGCGGGATACAGTAGATGCCACCCATTCCGCAGTCTTCCATCAAGTGGAAATTTTGGCAATTGATGAAGGGCTAACGTTTACCGATCTCAAGGGCACGATTAAGGTGTTTTTAGAGGAGATCTTTGGCGAAGAATTACCGATTCGCTTCCGCGCTAGTTATTTCCCTTTCACCGAACCTTCTGCGGAAGTAGACGTGCAGTGGCAAGGGCGCTGGCTAGAAGTAATGGGGTGCGGTATGGTAGACCCCAACGTGCTTAAAAAAGTTGGTTACGACCCAGAAGTTTACACGGGGTTTGCCGCTGGTTTTGGTGCAGAACGCTTTGCGATGGTGCTGCATCAAATTGATGATATTCGCCGCTTGTACAGCAGCGATCTGCGATTCTTGCGACAGTTTTAAATAGTTAGTAGGGAGGGCAATTCCCTCCCTAATGCTATAACTGGGCGAAATGTTCCAACAACAGGCGGTGGATAAAAATGTAGCCACCGCCAACTTTTTGCAAAAAAATGCGTTCAGTTGCCCAGTCAAGAAAACGGGCATAGTTCCAAGGGATATAACCATTGCAATAGAGAATAAGGCGCAAAGCGAAGTGTTTAACGCAAGCTTCACCCGCCCCAAAAAGCCCAAACACCAGCCCAATAACTAGACCCCAAAAAATTGGAATAGCCATCACTATAGCAACTAGGGATAAACCAACCATTCCAGTCAGAGCAAATAACATAGCATTTTTTGCAGACTGCCAAATACCTTGATTGGGAATTGTGCTGGTTGAAATTCCAGGGCCACTTAATCCGCGCAGTAAAACAAAAATTAGCGACGCACCCAGCCCATCAGTTATCCCCGTGAAAATGGCATCAACCAGCCCGCTACCCACATTAAAAATCAGCCCAGAAACTAACCCACTGCTTAACCCCAAAATCAGCCCAGCGATCGCGCCAACAACAACACCTTGTTTAATGTTATCTCTAGCTTTTTTCCACGACCATTGCAGGGTTTCAACTGGGTTTATTCGATCGCTTATTAGGCCAAAAACTAGCCCTGCCCCCAAACCTGAACCAAGGGCGATAATCAGTCCAACAGTTAAGCCGATATACAGCCCCGCCGCGTGTCCAGCAATTAGCCCACCGCCAAGTCCAGCACTAAGTCCAGCCATTAAGCCAATATTTAGGGCATATAGTCCTTTTTGATGTTTTTTTGGCAACCAAATAGGCTGCATTCTCTCAATTAAAAAGACGGTTTGAGATTGCTTAACCATCTCTTCTGCCAACCAAATTAGCCAGGACATTGCTTGCTGTTTGGAGTACTGTTCTTCTGCTCCCCGTCGTTTAAACATTCGTTCAATATAAGCATTAAATAAATGTTGGCGGCGTTCTTCAATAGAAGTCATTCTGGGCAGGCTTGCAAGAGACATTCCGCGATAAGCCAGGGTCATAATACTAAGCATTAGAGGCGATTTTGCTAACTCTTGCAGCGTGGAATCTTCTTGGAGGGCGGCGTTTACTGCGGCTAATTCGCCACTTGCGCTAGCAAGATATTGATGAATTTGCTTTAATGTCAACGGTTGAAGACAGATTGCACCTTGAAGCTTGAGGCGGTGCGAGAGATTTTGGTAGTCTTTGATGCGGCTGGCGACTACCATTTCTGTTTGCCCGTATTCTTGGCTAAATTTATTAATTGCTTGAACGCATAAATCGCGGCGATCGCTGCTAACTTCATCTAAGCCATCGAGCATTAATATTATCACCTGATCTTTAATCCACGTCTGGCCAATTTCTTGGGAAACTTGATACTTTGTATTAAGTTCTTGCACCAGCCAAGCGGCAATTGTCTGTTTATCTCCCGCCCAAGAAGATAAGTTAAAGACGACGGGAATAGGCTGGCTTATATGTTGTTCGGCGCGAGTAATCAAATCGCGGGCTAATTCTAATAAAGTCGTGGTTTTGCCTGAACCTGGATCGCCTAAAATAAGTAATGTCCGTCCTGCTCCCAGTTCATCGAACTTATCGATAATTTTGGTTCCGGGAGGTAACGGTTGCTGAGATAGATCGGGCGTTTCCCATACTAAACCCCAAGGGCGTTCAATAGCGTCGAGTTGTTCTGATAAACCAAGTTCAATTAAGGCTTTACCATGTAGCGAAGTTTCTAAAACACCTTTTATCCAGTAATTTTTTACCTTATTTAGTAATATCTGGCGATCGCGATATTCTTGGCGGGAGAGGGAAATTTCTGGTTCTGGTATTCTGGGGTTGGGGGGAACAACGGGTGGTGATTCTGGCTTTTTTGCGTCAATTGTTTCTGGCTTTAATATAGGTAAAGTTTCCTCTGGAGGAACGGTTTCTGGTAACTGGGGAAATGTGCGAGGGGAAAGTTGCAAAGCTGCTAACATTTCTTTGGCTGTGGAATAGCGATCGCTAGGATGCAATAGTGTCGCCTTAGACAAAACCGCTGCGAAACTAGAACTAATGTTTAGATTGTCCCTGCGCCAAGTCATCTCTCCCGTCTGAAGATTAGTATCCAAATCTTGGGGACGTTTTCCTGTCAGCAAATATATAGCAGTCAATGCCAAACTATAAATATCGCTTGCATAAACTGGTTTACCTGCTGCTTGTTCTGGTGGCATATAACCCAGCGTACCGACTGCAATTGAGCTAGTAATTTCACCCCCGCCATCGACAATTGTGTTAACTATTTCTTTAGCAATACCAAAATCAATTAAGACGGGTTTGCTATCTTGTTGTCTAAGAATAATATTACTAGGCTTGATATCGCGATGAATGATACCTCTGGCGTGCAGATAATCTAAAACAGCCAACAGGCTAGCCAATATTTGTTTAACTGAACTTTCCTCTAAAACTCCCTCCTGTTGAACTAATTCATTCAGGGTAACGCCTTGAACCCACTCTTGAACTAAATAAAATTGTCCCTGTTCGGCAAAGTAAGCGTACAACCGAGGAATTTGCGCGTTACCCTCACCCAGTTGCTCTAAAATAGCAGCTTCTCGCCCAAAACGTTCTTGAACCAGGCGGGTTACTTCCGGGTTCTTGCTAATGGGTTTGAGTTGCTTAATTACACAGGTGCGGCGTGAAGGCGTATGAGTATCTTCTGCCAGAAACGTTTCGCCAAAACCACCCGTTCCTAGCGCCCGAATGATACGATAGCGGTTGTTCAAGAGCGCGGCTGTCATTTGGTTTTACTGGTTCAATTTTTTATATATAAAAATGATAGATGGTAGTGAAGCAAATGTGAGCGATCGCGCTCTATCTGCAAAACAATAACCCACAACGCTTAATACTGAACTTAGGCTAAATACCAACAGCGATCGCTATTTTAACCTCAACCAACTAAACAACTCATCTGCCGAAACCTGCCAATTGTCAAGCAATCCCGTAGCTTGCAAAATATCCTGACCCTGCTTACTTTCTGGTTGCTGCGAAGGCTTAAACACAAACACTAATTTTTCCTCGGGGTCAATAAGCCAACCAAGATTAGTACCATGATTTAGACAAAAAATGATATTTTCTATCACCCTAGTTGGACTTTGTTCGGGTGAAAAAATTTCTATCGTCCAATCGGGTGCAATTTCAAAATTATTTTTAATTTCTCCATCAGCATTCAAAGGAATGCGTTCCCACTGAAACACAGCTATATCTGGTACTATTGAGCGCCCCTCGAAAGTACACCGTAATTCCGGAAACGCACAAGCTATTTTTTGAGGTTCACCAACCTGATTAATACCAGCCGTTAATCTGGCTTGCAGTCTGCTGTGTTTTCCTTTTGGCATCGGTTTATGGTAGATTTGACCGTCAATATACTCCCTTGCAGGCTTAGTTTCTGGCAGCTTAAGAAAATCCGCCAGAGATAGAGTTGATGGCGACTGAACCGATGTCATGTTTCACCTATCTTTGAATTACAATGCATATCCACAACTAATTAAATTAATCTTTCAACTACCTGGGCTTACCAATATTATGCCCACTTCCATCCTCAACCTATCGTCATTGCTCTTACCTCATTCCCCTCTTTAACATTCGACCTGATAATACTAGCTGTGTTAACCTGTTGAAAATCCAGTGATACACTTGTACTTCCATGCCTAGCTAACCAGCGCCTTATGGTACACATCAAGCGCGTGGAACTAACTAACTTCAAATCTTTCGGCGGCACGACGGCAATACCGTTGCTGCCGGGGTTTACTGTGGTTTCTGGGCCAAATGGATCGGGAAAGTCGAATATTCTGGATGCTTTGCTATTTTGTCTCGGTCTTGCTAGCTCTAAAGGGATGAGAGCCGAGCGTTTGCCCGATTTGGTCAACCACAACCAACCCCATCGCGGTACAGTCGAAGCTAGCGCTACCGTTACTTTTGATCTGGGGGATCAAGAGGCTCCCCAGAATGCGGAAGATCCCCCCCAAGAAGCTGAAGAGAACGAACAACAGGAAAATGTAAAATCTAAAATCCAAAATCCAAAATCGGCAGAGTGGAGTGTCACGCGGCGGCTGCGAGTTACCCAGCAAGGCACTTACACCTCGAATTATTACATCAACGGCTCACCCTGCACTGTAACTGAACTCCACGAACAACTTAACGAACTGCGGATATATCCAGAAGGCTATAACGTAGTGCTGCAAGGGGATGTCACCAGCATTATTTCGATGAATCCCCGCGAACGCCGCGAAATTATTGATGAATTGGCTGGTGTGGCGACGTTCGATCGCAAAATTGTTCAGGCTAAAGCTACTTTAGATGAAGTTAAGGAACGCGAAGATAGCTGTCGCATTGTCGAGAACGAGTTAGTTTCACAACGCGATCGCCTTTCCCAAGATCGCATCAAAGCTGAGAAATACCAAAAGCTTCGCGCCGAACTCCAACAAAAAGAACAGTGGGAAGCTGTCCTAAAATGGCGATCGCTCCTGCAACAACAACAAGATCTAACTGGGCAAATCGAAGCGGGCGATCGCCAGCACGCCGATCTCACAACCCAACTTAGTGCGATCGCTGCTGAAATCCAACAAGCTACCGCTGAACTCGATAAGCTTAACGCCCGCGTTAAAGCGCTTGGAGAAGAAGAACTTCTCGCGCTGCAATCTACTCTCGCCACCCAAGAAGCGGAACGGCGTACTCTACAACGCCAGCAACGCGAGTTAGAAACAACCTCTCAAAATACCGCCACAACTATAAAACAAGAACAAAATTCAATTGAACAACACCAGCAAAATCTCGAACAGCGTTTTGTAGAGACGCAAGCGATCGCATCTCAAATTGAGTCTTATCGCCAACAAAGGGATGAAGCCCAACACGCTTTAGACGCGCATCGAGAACAAGCCACCGCGATCGCCGCCGCTTCTAGCGCGTGGGTGCAGCAACAAACCGCCCTCACCCACCAAATCGAAACACTGCTGCAAACTCTCGACCCCCAACGCACCGAGCAAGCACAGCTCAGAGAGCGTTATACCCAGTTGCAGCGACAGATTGAAGAGCAAAATCAGCAATTGCAAGTTTTAGAGCGGGAAATTGCTGAAAAAAGCCACAATATTGCTGATGTAGAAACCCAATTCAACGCATCTTCCCAACCAATCGAATCTTTAGCGCAATCTCTAGCAGCGACAGAACAAGAACTGCAAATCCAACAAGAAACCCAAAAGCGCCTGCTGCAAGAACAACGAGAGAAACAACGCCAACTCGATAAATTAGAAGCCCAAGCCCAAGTACAGCAAGAAGCACAAGGTACTTACGCCACTAAAGTAATTCAGCAATCTGGACTTAGCGGCATTTGCGGCTTAGTTGCCCAACTTGGTAGAGTCGAACCTAGATTCCAACTCGCTCTAGAAACCTCAGCAGGCGCACGTTTGGGCAATCTGGTAGTTGAAGATGACGGCGTGGCGGCGGCGGCGATTGAACTGCTGAAACAAAAACGCGCAGGACGATTGACTTTCTTGCCCTTAAATAAAATTCAGCCGCCGCGATTCTCCCCAGTAGCGGCGCTGCGCTATGCTAACGGTTTTGTTGACTATGCGATTAACCTGATTGACTGCGACTCGCGCTATCGGGATATTTTCGCTTATGTTTTTGGCAGCACTGTTGTATTTGAAACGCTGAATGATGCTCGTCGCTACATAGGGCAATATCGGATTGTCACCTTAGAAGGTGAAATTCTAGAAAGCAGCGGTGCTATGACTGGCGGGAGTACCAGCCAGCGTTCGGAATTGCACTTTGGTACAAGCGACGCGGGGGAATCGGCGGAGGTAACGGCGTTAAGAAATAGGCTAGAGGAAATTGAGCGGATTTTAGATCGCTGTGGCGAGTTGATTAGTTCGCTGGTTGCAAAGACAAAACGGCAGAGTCAAGAATTGACGGAGCAAAAACAACAGCGCCGGGAAACTCAGCTGAAATTTGAACAGTTGCAAAAGGAGATTAAGAGTTTAAAAGCGCAACAAGAACAACAGCGATCGCTCCATACTAAAAATACTCAAGAACTTAATGCGGCTCAGTCTCGCTTGCAAGTTCTAGACGCAGAGTTACCAGCGCAAGAAAGCCAACTGCAAGAGTTGCGGCAAATTTTAGCAGAACTAGAGCAATCTTCGGCTACTAGCGAGTGGCAGCAAATCCAGGCGACAATTAAATCAGCAGAGCAACAACTGCGCGATCGCGAACAAACTCTCCGCAGCGCCGAGCAACGATTAAAAGATTTAGAAAATCAGCAGCAACGCTTGCAAGAGAAAATCCAAGAATCCCAGCAGCGTTTGGAAGAATGCTACACCCAGCAAACCTCTTGTACAGATGCGATTCATCGCATTTCCACTCAGTTGTCAGCCATCATCGAACAAATCGCACAAACGCAGGCGGCGCTGACGCAAGTGGAAGAGAGATTAGGTGAAGAGAAACAACAGCGCGATCGCTCGGAACAACAACTGCGATCGCGTCATCTAACTCAACAACAGCTCGAATGGCAGCTGCAAAAACTCCAAGAAACCCAAACTTCTCGTAGAGAGCAACTTGCAACATTGCTACCCCAACTAGAAGCACAAGAAGCTGAATTACCAGATCCCCTACCAGAAGTGCCAATGTTGGTACAAACTCCTTCTTCGGAATCGGAGGGAGTAACAGGCGCGATCGCTTTTGAATCCTACACCGCGCAACTAGAACAGTTGCAAAAAGAAATGCGTAGCCTCCAAAAACGCCTGCAAGCAATGGAACCTGTCAACATGCTGGCGTTAGAAGAATACGAACGCACAACTACACGACTTGAAGAATTAACCCAGAAATTGACAACATTAGAAGCCGAACGTACAGAATTACTATTGCGGATAGAAAACTTCACAACCCTGCGGCTGCGAGCCTTCCGGGAAGCCTTCGATGCAGTAAACGAAAACTTTCAGACAATATTTGCCGAACTCTCAGACGGCGACGGTTACTTACAACTCGACGATCCTGAAGATCCCTTCAACGGCGGACTTAACTTAGTGGCTCACCCCAAAGGCAAACCAGTGCAGCGTTTAGCGTCAATGTCCGGTGGCGAAAAATCCTTGACAGCTCTAAGCTTTATCTTTGCCCTGCAACGGTATCGGCCATCGCCATTTTATGCTTTTGATGAGGTAGATATGTTTTTAGATGGGGCAAATGTCGAGCGATTAGCTAGAATGATCAAACAACAGGCACAACAAGCCCAGTTTATTGTAGTGAGTCTGCGAAGGCCGATGATTGAGTCCTCCGAACGCACCATAGGCGTTACTCAAGCGAGAGGAGCCTATACACAAGTGTTAGGAATTCAAATACAGCCGCGCCGCCCCTCTCTATAATTGCAATAGATGTGACTATTATTGATATTTAACAGAATTCGATCTCAGGATTCGGAAATTAAATGACAACTGACCAACTACGTCAACGCTCCGACATCTTAAATACCCACGTGATCACCCGCGACAATGGTAAGCGCTTGGGAATTGTTAAGGAGTTATTGGTAGATATAGATCGGCGAGAAGTTGTAGCGCTGGGTTTGCGAGACAACATACTAGCGATCGCCGGAATGCCACGCTATATGCTCCTCACCAGCATCCGTCAGATGGGCGATGTGATACTGGTTGAAGATGACGACGTTCTTGAAGATATCGACGTTGACGCCTACAGCACCCTAATAAACAGCGAAGTAATCACCGAAACAGGCGAACCTTTAGGACGGGTACGGGGCTTCAAGTTCGACCCGGATGATGGTAAAGTCTACTCGCTGATTATTGCTTCTATCGGACTACCGCAAATTCCAGAGCAAGTTTTAAGTACCTACGAGCTACCGATTGAGGAAATCGTCAGCAGCGGGCCAAATCGCCTGATCGTATATGAAGGAGCGGAAGAGAAGCTAGTTCAGCTTAGTGTAGGCGTTTTAGAGCGCCTTGGGCTGGGCAAAGCACCTTGGGAACGAGAAGAAGAGGAAAGCGGCTACTACGTCCAACCAACGGCTAAACCTGAGAACCAGCTAGGAACTGGGCTTCCTACTCCCACAAGAACAGCACCTCCTATAAGAACTTCTACCCCTGTAGCGGAAAATCGCTGGGATGAGGATGATTGGGAAGAACCGGAACCAGAGCCAATTCCTCTGCGGCGGCGGGAAGAATCGATAATGTACGAAGAGGCGGAGGAAGAGGATAACTGGAGCGAGACCTCAAGAGAGACTTCTAGACGGCCTCAGTACGCTAAACAAGCTTATCCCGAACCAGCGTCTTACGATAAGTATGACGACGACGAATACGAAGAGGAAGACGCCTGGGCAGATGCGGAGGCGCCCGAACCTTACAAAGCGCCCCGTGTTAATATCCCGGAAAAAACCAAAGCGCCTGAGTACGAAGAGGAAGAGCGTTACTAAGTCATCAAGGTTCTAAAATAAGGTGGGCAGTGCCCACCTTATTTTTTGAGTAGAGAGGGGAGTAGTTTTGTCTCTACAGCATATTTTTATAAGAGTGGGGTTTGAAGCCGACTACCTTAGCCAGCGCACTATTTGGCGGTGGTTGGTCTTGAACGTCACGGTTCCTATTTTCACCTAGATTTTTTTGGTCGCTTGTTAACTCTCCGGCGATCGCTTTGGCTTCTAATTCTTTATTGGCAGTTTGAAGTTTTTGATTTAATTGCATCAACTCTTGATTAGCGATCGCTAGTTCTGTCGCTTGTCTTTTCACCTGCTGTGTCTTTTTGAATAACTCAACAAAAACACTCACCTTTGAAAGCAAAATTTCCCGTATTACAGGCTTGAGCAAAAAATCCACACCGCCAACTGCATAACCTTGAAACATTGATGTATCGCAGTAGCTAGAAGCCGTAATGAAAATAATCGGTATATGTCGTGTTTTACCGCGTTCCCTAATCAATTTTGCTGTTTCAAATCCATCCATACCTGACATATGGACATCGAGAATAATCAGGGCAAAATCTTGTTGTAGCAGACATTTTAAAGCTTGTTCGCCAGATGCAGCCTTGACCACATTCTCACCTATAGGGCGAAGCACAGCGTCCATACTCAACAAGTTTTTCACATTGTCGTCAACTATCAAAATATTAACTTTTTCAGCGTTTTGCATCTTTTTGACTCAAATTTTTTAAAATTGCTACGCTAGCAAAACTTTACCCTCGCCATCTTCCCCGCCCAGCTTAGGTTTAAGCTAGCAGCGAGATTAGTGCAAAGAGGCATTAAAGAAACTAGGCATAAGCTGAGATATTATTTTCAAGATGGCCTAAATGCCAGCCATCCAGAATAGAAATATCTTAAATTTTTAGTCTTTAAAGTTTGCTCAACCCAAGGTAGATTATTTAGCAACGACGCAAGCGCGTCAGCACCACAACCATCTCATCCATTGCCTGACGTACTGTGGCTACAGATTTATCTGATTGATTGACAATAATGGTGAAAACTAGCGGTTGATAGCCTGGGGCGTCCATATATCCCGCTATTGATGAAACTCCGGTCATTGTCCCCGTCTTGGCATGAACAATACCTTGGGCTGGTGTATCCCGAAAGCGGTTTTTCAGCGTACCGCTGACACCTGCAACGGGTAGAGAAGCTTTATATAAAGATGCTTCTTTTGTCTGTGCCATTGCCTTAAGAGTCTGCACGAGGGTTTCTGGACTTACCAGATTATGACGCGATAACCCTGAACCATCGGCAATAACATAGCCTTCCGGGTTAACTCCCAATTCAGTTAATGTCTGTTTAACAATAGCCAACCCCTGTTGGGCAGAATTTTGCTCTTTACCTGCTAAATCCTGCTTCGCTACACCTACTGTTCTCAGCAAAGCCTCTGCATAAAGATTATTACTATTCTGATTAGTTTCCATCACCAAGTCGGCAAGAGTTGGTGATTCAACAAACGCAACTTCCTCTGTTGATGATTGAGGATTTGATGCAACTAACGTCTGTGCAACTGTTATCCCCTGAATTATTAAAGCGCGTCGAAAGTTTTGTAAAAAATACTGGGCTGGATCGAGAACTGCGATCGCTTCAGTCTGCGGTTTTCCATCTACAGGCAACACACCCCGGACTCGCAACACTGGCTTACCCAAAGTCCCCGTCACCTCAACCCCAGAAGCCTGCGCCGTAGCGCCTGTCAAAGCTTCATTTTCTACCTGCCACTGACTATATGCTATCGGATCGTCCCAGCTAACTTTTATAGGTTGCCCCGCCCCTTGTGGCAACAGCTTCAGGGCAATAGCATTCTGATTTAAAATTAAGCTATTAATTTGCGTTCCATAGTAAAAATAAGTATCTTCATGTTCCCAAGTCGGGTTAAGTGCGGCTCCTTGAAAGTAATTATCGTCTGCAATTAGTTGGCGCACTTGGGTAATTTGTTTGCTGCGTAATTGTAGTGCCAAGTTTTTGAGTTGAGCATCTGTTAAGCTGGGATCGCCTCTCCCGATTACGCGCAAAGAGCCATCACCATTGTTATAAACAGACGTGCGGATGCGAAATTGAGAACCCAGGTGTTTTAAGGCGGCGGCTGTTGTTAGCAACTTGGCATTAGATGCAGGGATGAAGAATTGATTTGCATCGCGGCTGTAGAGAGTATTGTTGGCGGCTAAGGTTTGAATTAAAATACCCCAACGAGAGCGGGAGAATTGCTGACGGTTGGCGATCGCATCAATTTTACCAGCCAACTGCGCTGGGCAAATATTCTCAATTTGTGCTGGCTGTTTTTCTTGAGCCTTTGTTGCTAACGGTTTAAATACTAATAACTGAGCGCTGATAAATAGCAGTAGCAAACCAAAAGATTTATTCAAAAATTTGCTCTTATTAAATATAGTTTTTGTTAACCTCTCACCCTGTCCCTCTCGTTCAATGATAGGTAAGCAAGGCGGCGTTAAGTCTGCATTATCGGAACTGTATGGGGAGCGATCGCACTTAAATTTACTAAGCATTAATAACTGATTTAAAACACAATTGAAGGTTAAGGACTATTAGCATATCAGCGCTTAAGTGCGGACTGGCTAAAAAGATGTAGACGAAGACGGTGGTGGCATAGTTTCAATTTGTCCTACTACCTTTTATCTAACTCTAAATCTGGTTCCTAGCGTAGTGGCACGTAAGCGCGGGCTGAGTGAAAGAATACATGTGACATACTACCGCTTTGCGGGGATAGATCCAGAAAATTATCGATTAAGTTTCAGGTTGTAACCGCTAGCTATCAACGTGCATCTCTGGAATATAAGCGTTATAGAGCCATTTATCAGTAAAATCAACGTTTTATAGCCCTAAACGCCGTTAAGCGCGATCGCCGCTAGTAGGATTTGGGCTGGCAAATTAGATTTACTGTCTGAAAAAATTGTAAATTATTCTTAACATATGTAAGTGTGCCTGTTTCTCCTCGCTGGAGGAGTATCTTGATTGAGAACTGCTTATGCCTTCATCTAAGACTGAGTTTCCCGAATCCGTTGAAATTGCGACTCAAAGCCAGTCAGCACCGTCCTGGCAAATAAAGCTGCTGTACGACGGTGAATGCCCATTATGCGTGCGAGAGGTCAACTTCTTGCAAAAACGGGATGCGGGTAGAGGTTTGGTGGCATTTGTGGATATTGCCGACGCTGATTACTCCCCAGAAGCGCATGGAGGGGTTGACTTTGAAACGGCGATGGGGCGAATCCATGCCGTATTTCCTGATGGCAAGGTGATTAAAAATGTGGAAGTCTTCCGCCGCGTCTATGAAATTTTGGGGATGGGTTGGATATATGCGGCTACCAAGTTGCCGATAATCGGTGCGATCGCCGATAAATTGTATGAAATTTGGGCTGATTGGCGGCTTGCCTTGACTGGACGACCGGACTTAGCAACAATTGTGCGCGATCGCCAGAAGCGCATCGAGTGCGAGACACAAGGGCGCTGTCGGCTAAATGACCACGAAGATCGACCTTAATCAATAGGAATGACCCATCTAAAGGGGGTCAAAATCACAAAGAGAGCGGCGCTAACCTAAAAAGATACTACTAAAGAAAGTAGGGGAAAGAAAATGCAAGACTCATCATACGCCCTCTTTATTGGCTTTGCTTGTATCTGGATAGCAATGGGGGCTGCTGCGGTAATTGCACTTTTAAAATCGGACAATCAAGAGGTTCGGCTGGGCAAATGGGGGCTAATAGTAGGCCTGCCGATCGTGTTGCCGTTCGTTCTTGCTCTGCTTTATCAGGTACTAAGACCGTTTTTTGTCAAATACTTCTTCTAACAGCTTGGGCTAGATGGGAAAAAAACTCCGTTTTGCTAACAAGCTAATAGAACTACTACGAAATCCATTTTTCCCAAAACCAATGCTCTTGCAAGCGGCGATACTGCGCTGGAATTCCCCCTACTAAAGCATCTTTTTGAAGATAGCTGGGAGGCTCTGAGCGATACACAAAGGCTGTATAGCCATCTCCAAAACCTATAGAGAAAATTATGAACTCAACTACTAAACTATCATTAGTTTTCTCTACCACTACTGACCGGGTACGGAAAGTTAAATGTTGATATTCACAAGGCAAAGGAAATGTAAATTTATTAGGATTAATCGCTCCATAAGGCTGTATTTTGTTAGCTTTGATCAACTCCAGAACCTGCTGATACTGAGATGAATATAAGGAAAAACTTTTAATACTTGGAATAAAAATATAAGCGTAAACAATTAAGAGGATAATTGCCAGAAAACTGGCATTAGAAAACCATAAAATTCTCTTATTAGATATTCGAGAGTTCAGTCTGCGATTTTCTCTAAAATGAGCAAAAGGATTATACCGATTCAAAGAGGCTGCCCAAGAGCGATCGCTATTCGGCCAGTACGCTAACTCATAAAGAATCAAGCTCACTAATCCTGCGCCCAATAATAAAATATTCCATATTTGCCGCTGATAAATTAAAGGAGAGAACAAGAAACCTGACAAATTTAAAAATAGTAAAGTCAAGCAAACTAATAACCCTCCTTTATTTTTTCCATAATTAAGACAAAGGTGTAAGTGAATTGGATAGATAAGCAAAAGGCAAGAATAGAAAAGTAACCGTATGCTCTCAAATATTTCAGGGGCAATTGCAGATTGTAAGAAATGCCAAATTAGGAATAAGGGTAAAACTACTAACAAAAAAATATAATTGGTATCTTGCTGAATATTTGGCTTAACAGTTGTGGCAGATAGATACTGCTCATCTCTTAATTTAAGCTGCTGGCTCAACAAAATTGGGTATGCATAGAGCAAAGGTAGGAGGATAAACGAGACAGGAAAACTTAGGAAAAAATTAACTAACTTTAATTCACAAATTGAATTTACTGTAAAACGCAAAACAATATTGCTCAAAAGTTGAATGCTGCATAAAAATAGCAGAGCGATCGCAACGCGAAACTTTAACAACCAATACCGTCCAAGGCTTGGCTCTGGTTCTGTATTTAGACTCATAGTATCCCCTCTAAAATAGCAATTTCTCTTATAGCAAATTTAGCTGCTTTTACCGCAGGCATCGCATAACAGCCTAATTTGATTTGCAAAATAAGCTGATAGAAGTGCTTTAGAGTGCGGAGTAAAGAGCGGAAGACAGAATTCGCTTAGGCTAGGCAGAAAATCTGCATCTAAATGGTTTGAGGATTCTATACTTAAGAGTACGTTCCTTTTTTAACTTAATAAACCTCTGTCAATAAATAGTAATTAAACCGCTCGCGCAGTTTTTCAATCGTCAGATTTTGAGTCCAATACTCTACTAAGGCATGACCAAATGCCCAGGCGTTGCGATCGCTTGCGGCAGAGTTGTCTAGCAGCAGCGGCCAAAGGGATTGTAAGTCAAAGTTGATTGTTTTGGAGTTGTTCGCGCTCAAGAGCGAAAACAGATCGTAAGCCATTTGTAGCTTGCCAATAACTATAGGCAACTGTTCTACGGGAATTTTTTCCGCCAGCAGATAAGCCAGGGTTGGCTGTCCCGTTGTGATTGTGGAAATAAACTGGAGGACGGGACTTTTGAGCAGTGTAGTTAGTCCCTGAGTTGTCGCCATCTGCAAGGTGTAGCCGTCGATGATTTTGGCGGCGGCGACGGTGCGGGTTTCTATGTTACGCAAAAAGCGGGCGAGGCGGAGTTGTTTTGCAGGGTCGATCGCTTCTATCAGTTCCAACGATAGCGCGTCTACTCCCCAGGCAACTCGTCCCGTTTTGATATCAGTTGTTACAACGGGTAAAACCAGGTTGCAGTAATTCCCCAACTGTTTAGCGCGATACTCGGTGGCTTCGCGGATAGCCTTTTCCTTCGGGCGATCGCCTTCTTCCCAGTCATAGGGAGGCTCCCACTCGCGGATGGGACGCAGGCGATCTACTTGGGTGACGATAGCGATCGCGGGTAAGTCTGCAACTTCCGCCTTCATATCTTTGAGAAAGTCTACATCCATTTGCAAAGCAGGATCTAGAGCAGGAGTAACTAACAGCAGCAAATCGGCGTTGGTAGCATAGTCAAGCACTAGCTCCCGCAGATCCCCACGTTTAACTTGTTCGTAACCCGGAGTATCCAAAAGTGTCAGGCTTTCTCCGCTTTCGGTCTGCCATTGGTAATTCTGAATTTTATCGGTACTCGGCAATACATCGACAGCAGCAAGATCGGCTTGAAATAACGTATTAATCAGACTGCTTTTTCCAGAACCCGTTCGTCCCACTAGGAGAATATTGACGGGTTTTTGCTCAACCGCTTCGGCGGGTTCTGCTTGAGCAAGAATTTCTTTGAGAGTTTGGGTCTTTGCCTTGGGGAGAATAGGTACGGACAAGGAGAATGAAGCTGGCAGCGTGCTACCACTGTACAGGGCGATCGCCTGTTTGCATAAGTTCCGCAGGGCAGCTTCCCGCAGCATCTGGCCAAAATTGCCCAGGAGTTCTTGATTTGCCTGGTTGCTGAAACGCTTAGTGGCTCGTTTGGCGATCGCTACCGCCGGGTTCAACAGCCACTGTGCCCAATTCCAGACTTTCATCAGTTTACGGGCGGATGGCTCAAGCTTGCGATAAACCTCGTATGCTTCGTATGCCTGCCCAATTGTGACTTTATCGAGTGCAGGCGATAACTTCTGCATCCACCGATCTAGATCGTCTATAGTTCCCCGAACCAGCCCGTAAGCCTGGGTAACGTAGATGTTGAGCAGGGGATACTTTACTTCAGGATGATAGACTTGCGCGATCGCGCTTACAAGTTCTTGGGATCGCTGCCAGAATGTTTGCCAGTCTTCCCAAATCGGGCGATCGTTTTGTGTCGTTGTCAAGATTTCTTGAAATGCAGCTTCTACTTTACTAGCGGCGTCATTTCCCCCTAGTAGCGCTGCTTTGTTCTCTGTACTAGATTCGAGTTCTGCATTGATCTCCGCCATTACAGATTCTATTTGAGCGATCGCGGGTCGAGTCCACCTAACCAGCAGCCAACGCCAACCCACGAATACAACGGTGAATATAGCCCAAATCCAACTAAGACCCCACTCGTGAATTTGCACCCCTGCCGATATCAGCAAGAAACCAACGATCGTCGCGATCGGCGTTGCCAACACAACCCACTGCCACACCTGTAATTGCACCATATTTCCACCCCTGCCTCAATTCGACTTCTTATACCGCTATTGTCGAGCTAACACTTCTACTATGAATGCAAGACAAGTTAGTGCTAGCATACTGAGCTATTCTGTCTCAATTATCTACTGGTCTACAGACTATATGAATACTATTGTCTGTAGACTGATAGTCTCATGTTTGAGAAATTCCATATATGAGAGATATTAATAAAGCTCTGGGCAAGGTTTTAGCTAGGTACAGGTTCACAGCCAAAATCTCACAAGAGGAACTTGCCGATAGGGCGGGGATTCATCGCACATATGTTAGCCAGATTGAGCGAGGACTAAAGTCACCAACTTTAACTGTTCTATTTGATATAACGAAAGCTTTAGGCATTACAGCTAGTAATTTTATAAATGAAGTAGAAAAGGAGATGCATGACTTATAGGGTTAACAAAAATTTTAAAATTTACTGTGGTTTTGATGTTGACGGTCAACATATTATTACAGCATTGAGCCAAACAAATAATATTTTAGAGACCCTTCCAGCAAGCGTTTACAAAAGTATTGACTACAAAACTACAAGTTCGATAGTTGGTTCGATTTTTTGTGAAACTCTCGCAACTGCAACTTGTAGTATCGTTAACCCTATTGAAAAAGGACATCCTGATATAATTCCCAGTGCAGGTATCAATTCTAATGAGGAGGTACTACGCAACTATCCCGCTGGTCTCGAAGTAAAGTCCACCGTAGGGAATGTCACTCAGGGTGCAAACCTGAGAGCAGGTCAGACTAGAATAAAGTCATTAAACAGTATAACCTGGCAAGCTCATCACAGGGAAGTTAGAGAACTGCTTGGATTGGTATGGGACTTTGTTAAAGGCGTACATGAATTTAACTATCCGAAAATTACAGCAGTATTCTACGCTAACGATCTAGTTATTGATGATTGGGGAGAAATTAGCGGAACTACCGGAAGAAATACCAAAGTGACTGGTATGAGAGTGAGTGGTAAACTGAAGATGGGCAAAGGTTGGGTAGCTGTATTAGATGATCGAGAGTATATTGTCACATATCAAAAGTTGTTGAACTTTATAGTCAAGTGAAAATTTCAAGTTGTTTGCAAATATTTGAAGAGCGGTAATATATTAATTCTTTGCTACTCTTACCAGCTATTCCCTTTAACTCCAATAACGGCGTGAATGGCAAGTAATCTCCGTACATCCCTTCACAGAATATAACTTCGCCTTTCTGACTCTTTGCCCACTTTGCTAAGTGGTCATAGTTAATAAACTCGCTGCTATAGCGGTATCCTTTGCCTGAATTTTCCTTATACGGAGGATCAATAAACCATGTTGCTTCAATATTAGGAGCTTTTGAGTAATCACCACAAATGATTTTCCAATGCTTAACTTTAAACATATTATCAGCCATATATCTCTTGCTAATCTCCCAGTTTCTGGCTAAAACAGGAGTTACTTTAATTGTTTTGTAATGAAACGCCATTTTTGTAGCGGCATGGATAATGTGTAAGAATTCCGAACTCTTTTCCCCAACTTTCAAATCAGGTAGAGACCTTATTTTTTCTGGAGTTGCTTCACTAACTAACCACTGCCATATATCAGCTACTTTTTCATCTTTTTCTACCAAAATTACATCATTTTTCCAGTTATCCTTGTACAAGGAATATGCTGCTGAACCTGCAAACGGCTCTACAATCACTTTGTAGTTAGGTGAGGGATAATACTTAGCAATTTGCTTTTTTCTACCGTAATAATAGAACATTTATGGTCTAGATAAGATATGAATACTATAGTATTAAATAAAAACTTCTAAAAGTCAAGGACAAATATATTTGCCAACGCCTTCGCGGGCTACGCGATCGCACTCCAAAATCAGCAAGACTTTAATTAACTATTGTCCGGCGGCTTATACCAGGAAGCTAAGAGCGATCGCGTTTGATAGGTCACTATAACGCATTATCTAGAATTGAGCGTGCTAGTCATACTACCTATACGCCTACACTGAAAAGATCTAATGCAAACAGTCACGGTTGATGAAATTCAGCGAGATCCCTTGAAGTACCTCAACCAAGTTGAGGCAGGTGAAATCTTCGTCATTGTCCAAGCTGACAAACCGATTGCTGAACTTAGACCGATTACACCCGTTCGCAGACAGTTAAGACCGTTTGGCTTGTGTGACGGAGAGTTTACGGTTTGTGATGATTTTGATGCCCCTTTGCCAGAAGATATTCTGAATGTCTTTGAGGGGAGAGGAAAATTCTCCTGGATACGCATATTTTCTCATGGTTCATCAGTGGCGATCGCCGATTATCAAATGACCTGCGCGACAATATCCGCGATCCAGATAACGAAATATATCTGAGTGTTGTCTCAGTGTGGGAAGCAATTATCAAGTATCAGTTAGGCAAACTACCACTGCCAGAGCCACCTGAAATTTACCTCCCAAAACAGCGCGATCACCATCTAATCGACAGTCTTAATCTAGATGAAAGTAGTATTGCTCAACTTGCCAATCTACCGCCGTTACACCGCGATCCATTTGATAGAATACTCATCTGTCAAGCTCTAGAGCATGGTTTGACAATTGCCACAGTGGATGCGGCAATTCGCGCCTATTCCATTAGCGTCATTTAGAGTATCTAAACACCACTGTGAACGGCGATGAGCGAGGCGCTCTCGCTTCGCTCATCGCCGTTCACCAGCAGGAATTTGATTAACTCACATCCGGCGGCTTGTACTAGGAAGCTAAGAGCGATCGCCACCTCCGATGCACCCTTATCTCAGTTCGTTAGTTTTCGGGCACTTAGAACCAACAATTTGCTAAACTTCAACATCTGGAGTTCAACTAAAAATAGTTCGATCGTTGGCAATTCGCAGGGGGTTGCGGAGTGGCTCATAATGAACGCACAGGAAATGGTGTCGATGAACTCAGGGGTTAGCGTTATGGACGCTGAAGAGTTGTTCAGGCGATATGCTGCTGGGGAGAGGGATTTTGTGGGAGTTGATTTGACAGGAGCCGATCTCAGTAGTGCCGTCTGGGAAGATACTAGCGATCGCCCCGTTGGCGGTGCTGATTTGAGCGGGATCAACCTGATGGGAGCCAAGCTGAGTAAAACTCGTCTGGTTGGTGTCAACTTGAGCAATGCTAACTTGAGCCGTGCCGATCTCAGGAACGCCGATCTGCGTGTTGCCGATCTGAGTGGAGCTGACTTGAGAAGTGCCGTCTTGGATTGGGCTGACTTGAGAGGCATAAACTTTACTGGTGCCGACATGAGAGAGTCCAGCTTGTCCCACGTTGAATTCATGGAAGTTAGCTTCAGAGGGGCTAACTTGGAGGATGCCGACCTGTCCTATAGTCGTATGGAAGGGTCTGACTTCACTGGAGCCAATCTGAGGAATGCTAACTTGAATACTGCTCTCTTGGAGCGAGCCAATTTCAGTAGTGCCAACCTCAGCGGGGTTGACCTGTATGCCTGCTCTTTGGAGCGAGCTACCATGATTGGTGCCGATCTGAGTAATGCTCAGCTGGATGCTACCAACTTTGCTGGTCTTGACCTGACTGATGTCAACCTGACTGATGCTTGGGATGCCGATGTCGATGGTGCTATTCTCTGCAACACGACTATGCCAGATGGAACTATTGCGAGCAATAACGATCGCTGTTGAGGCGGTGGTGCGATCGCTTATTCCAGTAGCCAACCAAACAAATCTCCCAAAGTGAGACTGAAATTATTGGCAAATTCTGGTACTGGCAAACGCGCTTCTGGTTCATCAAAAACTTCTGTTGGTCGATCCGGCAAATAGACGAACACTGATTGTTCGTCTGGATCGATTAGCCACCCCATCTGGGTCTCATACTTCAGACAGTGCAGAATATTTTTCGTTACTTTCGTCTGGCTTTGGTCAGGCGAAAGAATTTCAATTGTCCAATCTGGAGCAGTCGAGAAAACATTCGCAACCCCACCATTTTCCTTGCGCGGAATCCGTTCCCACGTAAATACAGAAATGTCAGGTACGATTGAGCGCCCGCCAAAAGTACAGCGCAGCTCTGAAAAAGCGCGTGCAATTCGCTGTGGCTTGAGTATTGCGTTGATGGCGGCTGCAAACTCAGTCTGAATCGCGCTATGTTCTCCTTGAGGCATTGGCTTTTGGATAATACGTCCGTCAATGTATTCGCTAGCAGGTTTGATTTCCGGAAGTTTTAGAAACTCTTCCAGCGTCAGAACTTTGGTGGGTGTTTGTACCATTTTTTACGTTTGAGGCAGCTATTTACACCGCTATTACCTGTTATTCTACAAAGCGATCGCTTTGTTCAAGCTATCTAACACCATGCTCACCCGACAAACGGGCGATGATCGGGGCGCGATCGCTTCGCTACGCACTCTTTTTCACCAGCAAAAATTTGATTAACTCACGTCCGGCGTCTTGTACAAGGAAGCAAAGAGCGATCGCCGTCCCTGCTGCACGCTTACCTCAGTTCGTTAGCGATCGGGCACTTAGATCCAACAATTTGCTAAACTTCAACATCTGGAGTTCAACTAAAAATAGTTTGCTCGTTGGCAATTCGCAGGGGGTCGCGCAGTGGCTCATAATGAACGCGCAGGAAATGCAGCAGAGCTTAATCAAAAGGACTTTTCATGGTTCTTCTGGTTCACTTTGCCACTCTATCCATACAGCCGAAGGCGGACACTCCGCAAAGAAGTAATTAAGGACACCATCTGGACTTTTGACCAGTTGCAGGGCATTTTCTACGTTGTTGTCCCCATTCGCATGACCGTCGTTAAGCTAGATGAAGGCGGTCTGCTCATCTATGCTCCCGTTGCGCCGACCCCAGAATGTATTAGACTTCTCAACGAATTGGTTGCAGAACACGGCGATGTTAAGTACATCATCCTACCAACTATCTCTGGACTAGAACATAAAGTCTTTGTTGGCCCTTTTGCTAGATACTTTCCCAACGCACAGGTTTTTGTAGCTCCCAACCAGTGGAGTTTCCCGCTAAATTTGCCGCCAACTTGGCTTGGTTTGCCTCGGAAACGCACGCATATACTCCCGGAAGACAGCAGCAAAACCCCCTTTGCTGACGAGTTTGATTATGCAATCTTGGGCGCTATTGAATTGGGACCGGGTAAGTTTGCAGAAGTTGCATTCTTTCACAAGCGATCGCGCACTCTTTTGGTAACAGATTCGGTGGTTTCTGTACCAGAAGATCCGCCTGCGATTGTCCAATTAGATCCATATCCTTTGCTGTTCCATGCTAAAGATAAAACGTCTGATATTGTTGCAGACAATGTGACAAACCGCCGTAAGGGATGGCAACGCATTTCGCTATTTGCTTTATACTTCCAACCCAGCGTGCTGCAAGTACCCGGCTGGGGTGAAGTATTTCGCAATGCCGCCAAAGCAAGCGATCGCTCCAAAAAATCCTATTTCGGCTTATTTCCCTTTAAATGGAAGGACGACTGGAAGCGGTCATTCAATGCATTGCGCGGCGATGGCCGTTTATTTGTAGCACCGATTTTACAAACGCTAATTCTCAACCGCGCACCGAGGGAAACTATCGAATGGGCAAATAAAGTGGCGAGTTGGGATTTTCAGTGGATTATTCCCTGCCATTTTGACTCACCAATTAAAGCAGAACCCTATCAGTTTCGCCAAGCATTTTCGTTTCTTGAAAAGCAGCCTTCTGTTAGTGCAGGTTTGTTTAACAATAGCAATTATGCCTTGCCAGAGGAAAACTTTAAGTTACTAAGAGAAATTGATAAAGGTCTAAGCAAGCTTGGCATCGTGCCGCCACAGCAGGATAAGATATAGAACAAACGTTGATTTCAGCTTCTTCCATCCTTTATATCAATGCTTGCACAACCACTATCTAGTAAATTAGTGCTGTATTTTTGGTTTCTATACTTCCAATTTATTCCCCAAGGAGGAGAGCCGATTCTTTTCCAAAATGCCTTTGCCAATCTCTCATTTATCTCGTTAATTAGTGTTTCATTTTCAATGTCCCTATCTACATAGTTGTATATGCCATCTGTACCAACTTCTAAGGCGTACCATTTTTTATCTTGACTTTTTAAAAGGTCAACTATGCCAAAGCTATAATACAAACCTGTAGATATCAGAGCTTTAGTAGCAACTTCTACTGCTTCCTTATCAGGACTTTCGCCATATTCATATATTGCGCCTTGTGCATGAGCCACCCAAGGATTTTTGATATTTTTATCTTTAAACCTCCTAGCGTTAAACCCGAATATTTCACCATCGACACAGTACAACCTATACACTTCTGGTCTTTGTAATTCAATAAATTCCTGGAGCAGGAAAGGCTTTGGCCAACCTTTGGGGATTTGGCTTACATTTTCAATAAAACGATGATTTATCGCGCCACAACCTGTTGGGTATTTTAAGATCCATTTAAGTTGATCGTTCTCTGACAAAATCGCTTCAATCTCCTTGGCGTTACTCGGAATAATAGTTCTTGGTCTTGGCACGCCGAAGGCATTAAATCTTTCTTCTATTTTTCTTTTATCTGCTGCTATTTTTATTGAATCAATTGGAATGAAACTAGCTATTTTGTTAATTTCATCATTGTCAACGCAAAGGATGTAGTTTAAATCGCCAAAATCTTCTTGTATATCTACCCACAACGATTCTGAAAGAATATAAGCTAAATTTTCAAAAGCCCATTTGCCACCACCCTGATTAATAATCGCCGGAATCATACTTATATAGCCTCCTAATGAAAAAGTGCGATCGCCTATTACCATAGCTTAGGCAGCGCGATCGCGCGATCGCCCTATGTTGGTTTAACGCAGCAAAGCCAACATTTCATCATTATTCGCTGCCGACAATTTAATTAAATCCTACTATTTGCATACCAGGGCTTTGAGTAAGCGCTATTTTCCGATTGTAGACCGCTTACTGTAAAACAACATTACGAATAAGCGTGTTAGGCCACTGCCGATGGTTCAATAAATATTAGACCTCTATCTCTACGGATACTTCTACTAAACGAGTGTTAGTTACACCCAGAAGATGGAATACTGCGATGAGGGAGTTAGGCCGCAGTGAGAATTAGAATAGCCGCACGCCTAGAGGCTGATTTCCAATTGATATGGATATAATTTTACTTTATGAAACCTACTATGCATAAAGGTAAGTTAACAGTATGGAAGGACGCTAAGGGCTTTGGCTTTATAAAACCAGACAATGGAGGCCAAGAAGTTTTTATTCATATTAGTGCGCTGAAGGATAGTAATCGCCGTCCAAAAGTAGGAGATGCAATCTTTTATCAAATAGCAGTTGAAAATAATGGAAAAATACGGGCGAATGATGCCTTTCTTGACAAGCCTACATCTCAGACTAATTTACAAACTTTGCCTTTAGCTTTAAAGGCTTTTTTTCTATATATTTTACCTTTGTGGGGAACGATCTCATTTGCCTTGAAAACGTTCAATCCGCTGCCTTTAATACTTTATCCTCTTATGAGCATAATTACTTTTGCAATTTACGCTGAGGATAAATCTCGTGCAAAAAAAGGGCAATGGAGAATACCAGAAGCTACTCTGCATACGTGCGAATTAGCAGGTGGGTGGCTGGGTGCATTCATAGCCCAACAAAAACTACGCCACAAGAATAGAAAAGCTTCTTATCAAGTAGTATTTTGGATAATCGTTGCTTTACACATAGTATTTTGGGTAGATTGGCTTTTCTTGGGTGGAAACCTCATGAAGCTAATATTGACTCAATCTTACAAATGACCTCAATCTAGTCTTGCAATGAAGAAAATAGCTAATACGGACTGTTTCAATTCTTGCTTAAATTCGACTCGCCAGAAGTGTTATTAACGTTTAATTTCCTTAAACCGTTCTTGCGCTGATTTAAACGCTTCTTGCATCACAGATTGAATTTTTTCAGGATCTGGCTTTTTACCTCCCATTAAGTCACCGAAATAGACGCAGGCTCCTTCGCCCAATGCCCAGGTATAAGCAGCTGCCCAAGAAGCAGCGATCGCGCTGCCCAAAACAGGCAAAAATTTGATTAACTCGCGTCCGACTGCGCGTGCCAAAAAGCCACTGGCGATCGCGCTTACCACACCACCCGCCTGCGATCGCGTCAACGTCTGCCCATACAATTTACCCAACACACCCACCATCGAGACTTGCAAGACAGTCAGCACAGGCATACTGGCAAAGGGCAGGGGTACAGCCTCAATCGCGGCTGCCATAACAGAAAATGCCAAAATGTAGCGGCGTCCGACATCGCGGTAGAGGTTGCCAATTTTTTCCCCAGCTTCTGTATCTAATAATTGATAAATTGCACGGGATTCAGCTTCTGGGAGTAACTCTGCTAGAGCATCTCTCAACGCCTCTAAGCCGTAAAATACCGTATTATAGCCATCCTCTTCTAGAGTGAAGTCTATCATTACAGCGCGATTGCACAATCCTCCAAAGGCTTGCTGAATTGCCGCAAATGCACGGTTCACCTCCTCATAATCTGGTGGATAGGTAGGGTGATCCACTGTACCGGGAGGGTAAACCTCATGCAAGCAAGTAACCGCCAGCAAACACGGAATATCTGGATGCTGCTGACGTAACTGCTGTGCAATTTGCCTTAGCGTGTCCGTTGCAAAATCATTAATTTTGACCGTCAGAATCAAAATTCTAGCGCGGCGACTCTTCTGTTGCAGATCTTCAACCAGTTCTTCAATAATTGCCTGAGTGTTCTGGCTTACATCCCCCAAGCCGACCGTATCTGTAAAAATCAGCAACGGCAGATCGTTAGAAGGATAAGCATAGCGTTCGGTGTGCTGCGTATGGGGACGAAATCCCTGACCTACAATCTCAGCCGAAACGCCAGTCAGTCCCCGCACAATTGAACTTTTCCCAGCTTGGGGCTTACCAATTAGCAAGGCTTCCGTAGTTGGCAGTTCAGCTCTAACAGTCTCCAAAATCTCTGCAACCCGATCTTCGCTGACGCTAAACCACTTAGCCGCTGTTTGTGTAACTTGATCCACAGGTAGAAGTTGCATCAAGCGTGTTGTTGAGTTGTTCCAGACACCAGCAATGCGGTTTTTCCAGGAATTATTGACCGCTGGAGTCGTCGCGCCCTCAATCGGTTCGCTCAATTGTTGAGAATCAGGCTTTGGTAAATCAGCATCGCGTTGCTCAGTCATGTAAATCAAAATAGCAGATAGTTTCAGCCTACATCCTGTCTATCATCTAGACTACAAGCAAGCTACTCTTCACTTCATGAAAACTGTTTTGAGCCAGATTTTTGTAAACTTTCCTAAGTTTATTCACGCCCTAACGTAAAAAGGTTTATTGCGTAAACTTTTTACTTTTACTTTAGAGCAAGTATGGCTGCTAAAAAGTCAGTCCTGCGGGGGAAGTCATTCAGTCTCTAAGCTTAATTACCATAAGTATAGGGGTGGCATATTTAATACACAAGCAATCAAATAATTATAACTATGGCAACACAAAATCGCGAGATTGAAAAACCCGCCTATGTAGAAAGGCGGGGTGGTGGTAACGGTTTGAGCAACTTCTTGTCTGCTGTAGCGGTTTTGCTCTCTACCTTAGCTTTGGCTTGCAGCGGCTTTGCTGCCTACCAAGTCTATAAACTAAGCAATTCATCGAACCGTGCTGCGGTTCCTCCTATCCAAGTAGTTCCGGTTCCAGTACCTAGTTCAGCGCCAGCTAGTAGTAGCGATACTGCCCAGGTTGCGCCACAAACGGGAACTACTACGCTACCAGAAGGGCCAACAGTTGCATCACCAGCACCAGTAACATCCCCAGCGACCACCACAATTGTACAAACACCCGTCGCGACGGTTAATGCAGAATTTACACCGGGTCAATTTGTGCAAACTGCTTTGGGAAATAAGGCGCAGGTAGAGTTACTTTCAGCTAAGAGGATTCAGAACCCAGAGACCAAAAATCGCGACGTAGTAAACGTGCAAATGAGGATTCGTCGTCTTACAGATCCAGTAACGTTTGATGATGTTATTAGGGTTTATGAGACAACAGCCCGCAATCCAGACACTACGGAAACTTACAAAGCAGTTGATGGTAATAAGCGCTCAACGGTTCTCGTAAATTTACCGGATATTCGCAGCGGTGCATCAGCAGATGCCTATGTTTGGCTGAGAGTACCAGAGGGTACTAACAGATTAGACATCTACGTGCCAGAGACTGGAGCATTTAAGAACGTGCCTATTTCCAATTAAAGAGTGAAGCGCGATCGCCCATATAGAAAAAGGATGCGATCGCGCTTGCAAGCAAACGACTTTAAAAAAATTAGTGCTGTTTTCTAACTTTCACAGTGCGCCGTTTACGGATAGCAAATAGGAACATCCCGCCTACAACTAAACCCCCAATTATTTCAGGTTCAGGTACAGAGATGTTGTCATTTTCCACCTTCCGGCTAAAACGGTCTTCCCCTGTTTCCGCTCGTTTAAGTGCCTCCCGTTGACCATCGTTGACTAGCACGATCATCGAAGAGTAGGGAGTAACAATCTGGAAATTTTTAGCGATCGCATGAATAGCATCAAGTTCAGCTATCTTGTCACCCTTTATTTGCTTGCTCAACGCAATAACCATCTGCCGCGCCGCTAGAGCCTCGAAACCCCCTTCGGATTTTAGATTTTGGATTTTGGATTTTGGATTGTCCTTGTTTGCAGGCTGAACCTGTGAAGGAATACTCGGAGGTTCTGCCTCCTTTGCCTTAGTTACAGGCTTTTCCATAAACCAAGCATATCCATCCACCACGCTCACGGCAGATGGCCCTAAAGCTGCCTTAGTTGCGATTTGTTCCAAAACTTCTGATAGTTCCGTACATACCCCACCGCCGCTGTCTTGAATGGCCTTCAACGTATCATCATCATAAGCTGGTGTCACTGCTCCTAAATGCACCATCCACAATGGCGCACTCAGAGGCGGTACATCCAATTTAGTGTCATCAGAAAATTCATAATTTCCCTCATCAGTCAACAATAAAATGCCGTCGTAAGATGTATTGCCTCGCAATTGCACAAACTGTCGCAGCATCTGTTTGTGTTGCAGCATTCCATAAAACGTCATCTTTGCCGAATCGAATTTACTGATATCGTCGATGCGCTTGGGCTTCATACCTGCGGGGGCAGTAACATACAAATCGGCATCATTGTTAGCTAATTGGCTATCAGCAAAACCGTGTATTTTCAACCAGCTGAATGTTTCGGCTAACTCGGTGCTGTAGTGATTCATGCTGCGCGAACTATCTAGAATTACTGCAAATTTCTTACCCTGCGGTAACAAGTAATCTTGTTTAGATAGCGGCTTAGCTGAAATCTGGTAGCCATTTGGTAAATTAACCTGATGTAATGTAGGCTGATACTGCCCAGTTGCAGGCAAAAATGATGGCAACCAATCTTCTTGGGCACTTTCTACAACTTGCCCGTTGTAGATGCGCTTGGTGTCTTTATTCCAAAAGATGTTGCGCTTTTCAGCTAACTCCGGCATTGCCCAGCCAGACTGTTTTTGCATAACCTTATAAGTCAGCCAAAGGTGCATTTCGCTAGGTCTTTCAGGTGAACCTTGCTGTCCTGGGGCTAATTTCGCAGGAATAGGAAATGCTCTCAAACGATACTGGCGCGGGCCAACTTGTTCGAGCAGTGCTGGATCGACTTGCCGCCTGACTTCTTGAGTGTAAATTTTTTGGGCGGCACCGCGCGGGGAAACTATAAACGGGAAGCGATTGGCCCGGTTCTCGGTGTCCCCCAGCCACACCCCTGTAATAACCGCGCTTTCTGGCAAGGAAAAGTAGTAGAGTACCTCCTCAAGCTGGGCGGTTTGGTTCTTATAAACTTCGTAGAGTTCCACATTCGCCCAATCTCCCTGCGGCTCTACGGTGACTTGTTGTTGAGCTAGCCACACATTTTTTTGATCGATATCCAGCAGCCCTGCTTGAGCTTCGCCCGGATTAAACCTAGATTGTAAGGCGTTTAGAATTGTGGGTTGTTCTGCTTTTTGGATGGGTTGATCGAAAAACTCGGCGTAGAGCTTTTCTGCTTTTTGACTATCTGAACGCGAGCCTTCGTACCAAAACTGCAAGGATATCGGCCACATCAGGCGATTGTAGTTACCCTGGACGCGCTTGAGAGGATCTGGCAAGTTAACGGCGTACTCATGGAGGAAGCGTCGCTGGTTAAGCTCTTCTGTGGTGCCGATATAGCGATAGGGAGACAAGTAGGCGTTAAGTAGTCCAGTGCGAATTATGTCGGACTTAGCTAAGAGTTCCTGCCTAGCGCTGTCAGTTTGTGGCGGGTTCTCTAGTAGATTAAATGCCTTAATTTGGGGTTGTTCGCTCAATAAAGTTGAGCTGCACAGGATCGCCCAGGCAGCCACGACTGTTACAGAGCCGACAATAGTGCGATTTTTCCCATACTGGGCGGAAAAAGCGCGTAAAATTCGGTATCCGGATTGAATATAGTAGCTTGCCAGTATCGAGGGTAGGAAAACGAATAGGATACAGCTAAACACAAACAGCAGATAGGCTACTGGTTGCCACAAACTGTTGCTCCACATTTCCCACAATCCCCCTCTCCACAAATATGGGAGGGACGAGAACCCTAAAAAGGCGGCTGTCGGTACGGCATAAAACAGCGCCACCCCCACAAATATGCCGATCCCCGGCATGAGGCTGTGAACGAGCATTTGCAACCAGGCGATCGCTCTATGACGTTCAGCGTATCCGTACAGCACTTCTAGGTAAAATGCCACGATACAAACAACGAACGTGCCCAGTATCAGCAGGAAGTTAGCGTGAGTGAATTCTGAGAGTTGGAAACCGACTAAATACGGCAGATACAAGCGTAACAGGCACAGGACAAACAGGGGTGCTTCTACGCCATAAAACAGGCGAATCAGCTGTAGGGGTTGCTTGCGTAGACGCCGCAATCCAATCACCGTACACATTGTTGATATCGCAATCAGACTTATAAGGGTGGTGAGCAATTGGCGCTCTATTTCTCGACCAGCCAAAGTAGCGCCGATCAAGTACGCCCCGTCCTTTGACCCTATCCCCACCCAAGCAACCAGCAAAAATGTAATATTGGCAATCCAAAAGATGGCGTGGAATATTTTATTTAGCAGTGTTTTCATGGCAGAACTCCATTTACCCTATTTCAGGGCTTTGCATAAAAAAGAGATGAATGGGAGACAAATCCGAGAATTGATATCTCTAGCGATCCTTGGGGTTATGCAGTTCCAGTTCAGGTAATAAAGGCGAGTTAATCCCCATTTGCTGTAGAGTTTCTCTGTGCGGACGAGCAGTTATGCTGCTCGATCCCCAGGCTCCTAGAATTGCCAACGTCTACCGATCTCTCAAGCGCAAAACTAGAATCTTTGGTTAATAGAACCGAATTTGTTACAAAAATTTATATTTTTATTTTCTTTGGGGTAGTGCAAAATAAAACGCGATCGCCCTATGGAAAGAAGATGCGATCGCGCTTGCTCACAAACGACATTAAAAATTTTCAGCTCTAGTTTCTAACGCAGGCTAAGGCGTCGTTTACGCATAGCAAACAGAAACATCGCGCCCGCAACTAAACCCCCAATAATTTCAGGTTCGGGTATCGGTTCAGGCATAGCAGCGTTCAAAGGATTGTTAGGCTGACTTAACTGCTCTTTCCCGTTTTCCACCTTCCGCTCAAAACGGTCTTTATCAGCTTCAGCTTGTTTGAGTGCTTTCCGTTGTTCATCGTTGACTAGGACGATCATCGAAGAATAAGGAGTAACAATCTTGAAAGTTTTAGCGATCGCATGAATAGCATCAAGTTGAGCTAATTGATCTTTACCTATCTCCTTACTCAACCCAATAACCATTTGCCTGGCTGCTAAAACATCAAAGCCATCTTCAGATTTTGGATTTTGGATTTTGGGTTTTGGGTTGCTATTGTTGCCTGGTTCAGCTTCATTTGTTTTGCTTGCAGGCTTTTCCATAAACCAAGCATATCCATCCACCACACTTACCGCAGATGACCCCAAAGCTGCCTTAGTTGCGATTCGCTCCAAGACCTCTGACAGTTCCATACATACCCCGCCACCACTGTCTTGAATCGCCTTCAAGGTATCATCATCATAAGCAGGCGACACCGCCCCCAAATGCACCATCCACAACGGCGCACTCAGAGGCGGCACATCCAATTTACTGTCATCTGATAACTCATAACTGCCCTCATCAGTTACTAATAAAATACCGTCGTAAGATGTATCGCCGCGCAACTGCACAAACTGACGCAGCATTTGTTTGTGTGACAACGTACCGTAAAACGTCATCTTCGCTGCATCGAATTTACTTATGTCATCAATGCGTTTGGGTTGCATACCTGAAGGAGCAGTAACGTATAAATCTGCATCGTTATTAGCAACGCTACTGTCCGCAAAGCCTTGTTTGTTCAACCAAGTTAATGTTTCGCTTACCTCTTTAGCGCGATCGCTCATGCTGCGCGAAGTATCTAAAATTAGCGCAAATCTCTTGCCTTGTGGTAGCGAATAATCTTGTTTGGATAGCGGCTTGGCTGAAATCTGATAGCCATCTGCCAAATTAACCTGATGTAACTTAGGTTGATACTGTCCAGTTGCAGGCAAAAATGATGGCAACCAATCTTCTTGAGAACTTGCTACAGCTTTCCCGTTGTAGATGCGCTTGGTGTCTTTATTCCAAAAAATGTTACGTTTTTCACCTAACTCTGGAATTGCCCAACCAGACTGTTTTTGCATAACTTTGTAAGTCAGCCAAAGATGCATTTCGCTTGGTCGCTGACCCCAAGGTTGCTGTCCTGGGGGTAATTTGGCGGGAACCGGAAATGCTCTTAAACGATACTGACGCGGCCCAACTTGTTCGAGCAGTGCTGGATCTACGGGGCGGTAGCGATTAACTTGTTGGTTATAAACTTTCTGCGCTGCACCGCGCGGCGAAACTGTAAAGGAGAAGCGATTGGCTCGGTTTTTGGTATCGCCTAGCCACACTCCTGTAAGCGCGGCGCTTTCTGGCAAGGAAAAGTAATAAAGTACCTCCTCAACATCATAAGTTTGGTTCTTATAAACTTCGTAGAGTTCGACATTTGCCCAATCTCCCTGCGGCTCGACGGTGACTTGTTGTTGAGCTAGCCACACCTTTTTTTGGCCAATATTTAGCAGTCCTGCTTTAGCTTCGTCTTCATTTACTGTAGATTGCAAGGCGTGTATAATTGCGCTTTTTTCGGCTTTTTGAATAGGCGCATCAAAAAACTCGGCGTAGAGTTTTTCTGCTTTTTCAATATCTGAACGCGAGCCGTTGTACAAAAACGGCGACATCAATTGGTTGTAGCTATTTTGTAGGAATTGGCAGAACTGGTCTGGTAGGCTAAAAACGCTCTGATACATGACCTTGATATGGTCATTTTCTTCGATGCTGCTGAGATATCTATAGGAAGACAAATAGGCGTTAATAAGTCCCGGACGGATAGAATCTGATTTTGCTATAAGAGTTTGCTTTGCACTATCTGTTTGTGCTGGGTTTTCTAGCAGTTGAAATGCTTTTACCTGTGGCTGTTGCTGGAATGATATAAACAGGATGGCGATCGCGCTCACAGAGGCAAGTGCTACCTGAAGTGCGCGTTTTTGACCGTACTGAGCGCCAAATGTGCTTAACAGGCGATACCCAGATACTATGTAAGATCTTGCCAGCATCCAAGGCATAGCAAGGAAGAGGGTAGAACTAAGCCCAAACAGGACAAAGGAAAGTAGGAAATAAAAGGTGTACCAGATAGCAATAAATGGCTGTTCAATCAAAGCCCGCAAAAATAGCCCCACATAATTTCCGGAGTTGATGACTACAACGGCGGCGGCGGGGACGGCATAAAACAGCAGCAGCACTCCTACATACACGCCAAATAAGAGCATCAAGCTGTGAGCGATCGCTTGCATATATGCTAAGGAGCGATTGCGTTCTGCGTAGCCATACAGCAGTTCTACAAGAAATGCCAGAATACACGCGATCGCTGCACCTAGAATTAGAGTGCTAGCGGGGGTAAGTTCTCGCAATACGAATAAGCGCAGCAAGCACAGCAGAAACAAAGGTGCTTCCACGCCATAAAATAGACGCATTAGCTCGAGGGGTTGCTTGCGAAAACGCCACGCTCCCAAAAGCGTACAGGCTGTTGGCACTCCAATCAGACTTACAAAAGTGATGAGGAATTCGCTGGGGATCGCGCCTGCAAAGGTAGCTTGCAGCAATGAAGACCCAATCAAGGGTAGTATTATCGCATAGACAATTATTAGAAAGGTGGCATTCCACAGCCAAAAGATTGTGTGGAATAGAATATTGAGCATTTTTTTCATAGCTGAACTGCCCCGACTAGGACGCTGCTCCAATTGCAAACATTTACTTATATCTCAAGCCGAAGGGTAGGCTTTTTGGTAATAGGCTGAAAATTTTTACAAAGCTTTATATTTTTTGGCTTACTTCTGTCCTGAAGAGTGCCAAAGAAACGCGATGCCTAACTGTTCCGCGCAATCGCGGCTTGTGCCCAAGAAGAGAAGGACTACCCCTCTATATACCAGCAACCGGAGGTAGTCGCTAGCGATTTAGTTGAAGCAGCAACCAATATTATCCAGGCTTCTGAATAGCTAGGACATTATCCCAAATAAAAAGCCCTCTAGCTTCCAGCGAGGGCATCCTTTCCAAGATGGGTGTGTGTGTGAGGAGCAAAGCTTTATTTGCTCTTGCATTAAGCTTAAAACGGCAATATGACGGGTGGGTGGCAGTCTTGTAACAATGCTGCGATCGCGTCTCATATCCAAGCGTTGCACAATATAAGTATGCAGTAAGACGGGAGTTTAGGCTAGCTGCGCTTTAGGGGCAGTTATATAGTTTGCTCTGTGCCAAGCTGGATGAATCCCGCATCGGGCGTTGAAATTAAACTCCAGAACCACTACTTCTAGCTTTAATTCAGCAGACGCCAGATATATTACTTTCCTTCTTTTTCTTTTCAATCTGTATATAGGGCAATAAAAAAGAGACGCGATCGCGTCTCTTCAAATTCATCAATTAACCGATATCAACCTACAACTTGGTGCCGCATTCTGGACAGAAATTGTTGTTAGTCACGTTCTTAGCACCGCAGCTGGTACAGTAAACCAACTCTGTAACTTCCAACTTGCTACGCTGTGGCAAACCGATCATTTGAGAGTTATTCTTACCGGGAGCTACCATCGGGTAACAGTTTTCGTTTCTAGCAACCTTAACGTCCATCAACACTGGGCCGTTGTGAGCTAGCATTTCGGCAACAGCATCCTTCAATTGATCCCGATGGTGAACCACCATCCCCTTAAGGCCAAAAGCCTGCGCCAGTAACTCAAAGTCTGGCATCCCGACTTCCATACTAGAGGACGAGTAACGTTCGCCGTGGAAAGCTTCTTGCCACTGGCGCACCATCCCCTGCCAGCCGTTATTGATAATCACCGTCTTGACGTTGATCCCGTGCTGCGCCAGGGTTCCCAGTTCTTGCAAGTTCATCTGGAAACTGGCATCGCCGCTGATACAGATAACTTCTTCATCGGGTAGTGCCATCTTAGCGCCCATCGCTGCTGGCAAACCGAAGCCCATTGTCCCCAAACCAGCACTGGAAATCCACCGCCGGGGGCCATTTTTTAGGAATTGAGCCGACCACATTTGGTGTTGGCCAACATCAGTAGTGTAGTAGGCTTGCGGCGCTTGGCGGCTCAATTCTACTATCACTTCTTGCGGTGACAGAACATCGGGATACTGGGGAACAACTAGGGGATAGTCTTCGCGCCAACGGTTAATCCGTGCCAGCCACGCTTGCGTCTGGGTGCCATTATCGGCAGCATCCAATTCTTCGCATCGACGCAGCACATCGATTAACACCTGCCGCACGTCGCCCACAATCGGTACTTCAGGAGCGCGATTTTTTCCGACTTCTGCGGGGTCAATATCAATATGAATGACCTTGGCGCGGGAGGCAAATTCATCAAGTTTGCCCGTCACTCGGTCGTCAAAACGAGCGCCGACTGCAATCAACAAATCGCACTCTGTTACGGCAAAGTTTGCATAAGCGGTACCGTGCATTCCCAGCATTCCGAGTGCTAGGGTATGGTTCTCGTCAAAGGAACCTTTGCCCATCAAGGTTGTGGTGACAGGTATGTTGAAGCGTTCTGCCAGTTGTTTAATTTCTGCATGGGAACCGGAGGCGATCGCTCCCCCTCCAACATACAGCAATGGCTGTTTTGCCCCACGAATTAATTTCACCGCCTGGTTAATTTGGCGGGGATTTCCCTTCACCGTCGGGCGGTATCCTGGCAACTTGACACTACCAGGCTCTACAGGCACGTAGTCAAACTGTGCCAGTCCCACATCTTTGGGCACATCAATTAATACTGGCCCCGGACGCCCAGTGATGGCGATGTGGAATGCTTCCGCCACAATCCGCGCCATGTCTCTGGGATCGCGCACTACATAAGAATGCTTAACAATCGGCAGCGTAATTCCGTATATATCAGTTTCCTGAAATGCATCACTGCCTATTACATAACTCGGTACTTGTCCGGTGACTATCACCATCGGAATCGAGTCCATCTGCGCTGTGGCAATGCCTGTCACCAGGTTAGTTGCCCCGGGGCCAGAGGTTGCAAAACAAACGCCCACTTGGCCAGTAGCACGAGCATAACCATCAGCCGCGTGAGCCGCTCCTTGCTCGTGTCTCACCAAGATATGCTTGATGCCACCTGCTGCTTCGGCTTTGTACAATTCGTCGTAGATGGGCAGAATCGCGCCACCTGGATAGCCGAAAATATGTTTAACGCCATGCCGCTTGAGACTATCAATGAGGGCGAAACCCCCTGTCTGGCGACTACTGACTTTAGTTAGCAATTCTTTCTCCGAAACGCTTTGCGATCGCACTCCTAACCTCTCAAAATTTCTAAGGTTTTTTCTTAATTTTGTATCTAATGCTGCACTACCGACTGGAACGTAATATTCCACTCTAATCCTAATATCAGCTCCTGTCGATACGCTGACAGGATGAATCTATTTGTTTATTTTTTTCCCCGGGGCTATTTTCCTTCGCTTGCCGCGATTCAGGCTTCTTAACGACAGCCCCGCCCACAACTTGTATCTAATAATACACTATTTTTATTTATTGGCTTAACTTAAGCTTAAATTATCCAAATATATTTTAATTATTAAAATAGAAATCTGTAAGTACCAAAAAACATATATAAAGTCAAGTAGAAAAAATAAAAACTTTTGGGTGCAGTTATCTAACGTCTATACTAAGACGAAAGCGACGTGCGGCTTAGAGAACTTTTGATTTTGGAAAAGTGGTTGTGGACAATCTGGAAGTAATTGGCATAGATTTGGGGGGAACTGCAATTAAGCTGGGGCGGTTCGGCTCTGATGGTACGTGCTTGCAGTCTTTGAGCGTGGCGACGCCGCAGCCTGCGACACCGACGGCTGTTTTAGATGCTATGGCACTAGCGATCGCCCGCGTAGATAACGAGCATAAAGCGATCGCGATCGGCGTCGGGACTCCCGGCCCAGTTGATGCCTCTGGTAGAATAGCAAAAGTTGCCATTAATTTGGCAGGCTGGCGTGAAGTTCCCTTAGCTGATTGGTTAGAGCAAAAAACTGGTTTACCCACAATTCTCGGCAACGATGCGAACTGCGCCGGATTGGGAGAATCTTGGTTAGGTGCGGGTCGCGAGTTCCGCAACCTGATTTTATTGACTTTAGGCACTGGCGTTGGTGGGGCAATTATCCTAGATGGCAACCTCTTCGTAGGTCATCGAGGCGCCGCAGGCGAACTTGGATTAATTACCCTTAACGCGGATGGCCCAGAATGTAACAGTGGCAACCAAGGTTCGCTAGAGCAGTATTTATCAATTGGGGCAATTCGGCGGCGCACGGGGTTAGAACCAGAAGAACTGGGAAAACTGGCTAAAGCTGGAGATTCGCAGGCGTTGGAATTTTGGCAAAGCTACGGAAGGGATTTGGGTATTGGGTTGACCAGTTTAATTTATGTGTTGACGCCCGAAGCGATCGCGATTGGGGGTGGAGTGAGTGCAAGTGCAGAATTTTTCTTTCCAGCAGCGATCGCCGAAATTGAGCGTCGAGTACTTCCCAGTTCCCGCACCGGACTGCAACTTTTAACAGCTAAATTAGGCAACCAAGCTGGGATGGTTGGTGCGGCAAAATTAGCTTTGCAGATGAAGCAATTTTAGATTAAATCCAAAATCCAAAATTAAAAGGCATGGCCAGTTTTGCGCTTAATGTATTCCGCCAGCTTTTGATAAGTATCCGGGTCACTTTGCTTGTTGATGACGATCGGGATAGAACTTTCAGGCAACCAAAACGTTATCCTGCCATTAGCCGCATAGGAAAAGGCACTGATGCGGTTGAGATCGACGAGATATTCACTTCGATCGTAAAGAAGCTTAATCCAAGAGCTAGTTAGCGAGTGGGCTGATACTTGTTGTACATACTCCAAAACTGTTTGATACCCCTCTGGGTTACTCTGGCGGTTGATGACGATCGGGATGGAACTATCAGGCAACCAGAACGTTATCCTACCGCTAGAAGCGCAAGCAAAAGCACTAATGCGGTCAAGATCAACTACATAGTCATTTCGCTCATAATTAACTTTTATCCAATACGCCACATAACCTCCTCCGGCGCGTAGTAAGTAGTTAGTGGTTAGTGGGTAATGGGTAGTGGATAGTGGTCAACGGTCATCGATGTTGGTCATTTGTCTAGGGTTAGTGGCACTTTAGCTAGTAGCAAGGAAGCACCAAGCTACTAGCAAATTACAACACAACCGCGTTTTAGGATACCTCAGCTGGGGATTGCAGTGCTAACTCTGGGATAGAACGGGCGATCGCGGCTTGAACAAACCCCTGAAAGAGGGGGTGGGGCGTACTCGGTCTAGAACTAAATTCGGGGTGGAATTGCGTGGCAATAAAAAAGGGATGACCTGGCAATTCAACGATCTCCACCAACCGCCCATCTGGAGAAGTCCCGCTAATCGCATAGCCTGTTTCTAAAAACAGATTGCGAAAGGCATTGTTAAATTCATAGCGATGCCGATGCCGTTCGTAAATCACCTCATCTTGATAAAGCCGGGAAGCCAGAGTATTGGGAGCAATCCGGCAAGCGTACAAGCCCAATCGCATCGTACCGCCCAAGTCCACCACATCTTGCTGTTCGGGTAACAGGTTAATTACTGGATTAGTCGTCTGGGGGGCAAACTCTGCACTATTGGCATCGTCAAGTCCTGCGATGTTCCGCGCCCATTCAATTACAGAACATTGCATACCCAAGCACAAGCCGAGGAAGGGAATGTGATTTTCGCGGGCGTATTGGATCGCGGCAATTTTGCCATCTACCCCTCGGATACCAAAACCTCCGGGTACGATAACGCCGCTAACTCCGTCTAGATAGCGCTTTGCATCGGTATTTTCCAAGTCTTCTGAGTTAATCCAACGGAGGATTAAGTCGCTGTCCATAGCGATCGCCGCATGGCGCAAAGCCTCTAGTACGGAAAGATACGCATCGCTTAACCTTACATATTTACCAACAATGGCAATCTCAATCCGGTTAGTGGGGTTATATAGGCGGTCTACCAAAGTTTGCCAATTAGCCAAATCGAGCTGGCGTTGCTCCAGGTTGAGTAAATCGATTACCTGTTGCGCCAGTCCTTCTTTTTCCATCATCAGCGGCACTTCGTAGATACTCTTGGCATCAGGTGCGGCGATTACGCACTCCATCGGCACATCGCAAAATTCCGATAGTTTTTCTTTAATTCCATGTGCCAAGGGGCGATCGCACCTGCAAACTAAAATATCCGGTTGAATACCAATCGACCGCAGTTCCTTCACTGAATGCTGTGTCGGCTTTGTTTTCATCTCCCCAGCAGACGGAATCCAAGGCACGAGGGTAACGTGTATGTACAGCACGTTGCGCCGCCCCACATCCTTGCGAAACCGCCGAATTGCTTCGAGAAATGGCAGAGATTCAATATCTCCCACCGTACCGCCAATCTCTGTTATTACCACATCCGGATTTGTGTTCTTAGCTACCCGATGTATGCGTTCCTTTATTTCATTGGTGATGTGGGGAATCACCTGCACCGTCCCACCCTTATAATCCCCTCGGCGCTCTTTATTAATCACCGCTTGGTAAATCGAGCCAGTCGTCACGCTGTTGAGGCGCGACATAGAAGTATCCGTAAAGCGCTCGTAGTGTCCCAAGTCCAGATCCGTTTCTGCACCATCTTCCGTTACGAATACCTCTCCGTGCTGGAACGGACTCATAGTGCCCGGATCGACGTTAATATATGGGTCTAGTTTCAGAATGGAGACAGAATAATCCCTAGATTTCAGCAATCGACCCAGGCTAGCTGCTACAATCCCCTTGCCGATGCTGGAGACGACTCCCCCGGTGACGAAAACAAACTTAGTCATAAAATGCAAAAGTAGAACTTTCTGGCAACCTACCCCGTTAATTGTGCCACAGTCTTAAGGAGTTGTTAGTTAATAGCGCTAAGCTGTCGCCTACCACAAGTCAATAACCTAAAGGCTAGGACAATCGGCCTTTTATCTCTCCCGAAGGGCAGAAACAGGGGATTTGATTCAAGTAGATATGCCGCTAAAATTAAAGATTGCTATCTATAGCCGCGTGCGGTTCAAAGGGAAATACATCTAGACGCGATTTTTACAACTGTTGCGTACCTGCCTACCCGCGTCTAACGGCAGCCTACCCACCACCTGCCAGGATAGCGATCGCCTTATGTTTTTTTAGTTAAGTTTACAGATAATAAACAAGTTTAATGCTAAATTCTCACCCGGC
This sequence comes from Microcoleus sp. FACHB-831, assembly GCF_014695585.1. NCBI lineage: Bacteria > Bacillati > Cyanobacteriota > Cyanophyceae > Oscillatoriales > Microcoleaceae > Microcoleus > Microcoleus sp. FACHB-831. Next base: position 47,953 of record NZ_JACJON010000064.1, read on the forward strand.
TGAATCGTTAAAGCTAGTAAAAAGATTTACTCTACTGTTTGCAGACTGCTTAAGGAATTTTTAAAATGGCCAAGTTTTACCCCGAACTAAATGAGTCTTTATGTCATTTCATTGAAGAACAAAAAATATTTTTTACTGCAACTGCACCCAAACAAGGACGCATTAACCTTTCACCCAAAGGAAGAGATACCTTCCGCTACTTTGACAATAAAACAGCAGGTTATCTAGACTTAACTGGCAGCGGTAACGAAACTGCGGCTCACTTGCATTCCGAGGCGGAACCAGGAACCGAAGGCCGAATGACCATTATGTTTTGCAGCTTTGATGAAAAACCTTTGATTTTACGTTTGTACGGTACTGCAAAAGTTATTCATCCAAGAAATAAAGAATGGGATAAATTTCATCTTCATTTCAATCCCATGTTAGGGGAACGTCAAATAATTGTACTAGATATTGACTTGGTTCAAACATCTTGCGGTTATGGCGTACCGATTTATGAACTTAAAGAAGAAAGAAAGACAATTGTAGAATGGGCTGAAAAGAAGGGAGAACAGGGAATATTTGAATATTGGAAAGAGAAAAATCAAAAAAGTATTGACGGTCTGCCTACAAATATGTTTGACAATTGAGGAAACTTTTTAGTTAGCGAAATCCTCTATTTTAGATAATCGACTCTGAGTGACAATGAAAAACATTATAGGATTGGCTGTGTTAGGGTCAGTTATGGCATCTCCGGCATGGGCAAATCAATCCCTTTCCGTTGCTTATCCCCCGGCAACCTACAAGACTGCATCTGACCGAATTTCTTTAATAGGAACGGCTCCACCGGGAGGAGAAGTTTTAGTAAATGGTAAGGCAATTCAACGCAGCCCTGCTGGACATTTTGCTCCCCGTTTTCCGTTAAAGGTGGGAGACAACTTGTTTAATCTGCGGTATAAAAACAAGGAAGTCAAAATTAAGGTAACGCGGACGGCAGCTCAATCTCAACCACCAAAAGGTTTGGAGTTCAAAAAAGATTCTTTAACTCCTGGTACGGATATAGCCAGATTGCCAGGAGAATTGATTTGTTTTGGCGCTGTTGCACCTCCCAATGCTAATGTTTCTGTTCAACTGGGCGGTGAAACAATTCCCTTAAGGAACCAGGATATACTGTTCGATTTACCAGCAAATAACGCCGCACTGACAGAAAACAATCAGCCAATTGCGATCGCAGGAGCAGGACAATATTTAGGTTGTGCTGCTGCTGCTGCTGCTGCTGATTTGGGGTTTCCCCAATTCCAACTAAGTATGACTCCCCCTCCCGGCGCATCTGTTTTACCGCCTCCAAGCGCTTCTGTCCTTCCTTCTCCCCTACCTGTTGTCCGGCACGTTAGCAAGATTGCTGGAGAGGGAGCCGAGGGAAGCGGAAGCATCATAACTCAGCAGGGGCCAGGTAAGGTGCAAATTCTTTCTCCCGCAAACCTGGAAGTTGCCGAGGTGATTAGCGAAGCTGGTGTTGCTAGAACTGGCCCCAGTACCGATTATTCTCGCCTGACGCCGCTTCCCAAGGGAACGCGGGCATCTATTACGGGGATCGAAGGGGAATGGCTGCGGCTGGATTACGGTGGCTGGATTAAAGGTGATGAAGTTCGCCGCGTCAAAGGTTCTGCGCCACCTAAGTCGATTATTCGCAGCATCACTACCCGTCAGCTTCCAGGTAAGACAGAAGTAATATTTCCCCTGCAAGTGCAAGTACCGATGGTAGTGCAGCAGGGCGATCGCACTTTAACCCTAACTCTCTACAACACTACTGCCCAAACTGATATCATTCGCCTCAACCCCGATCCTTTGATTACTCGTCTAGACTGGCAACAAACAGCGCCGGGGATGGTGCAATATACTTTTAATCTCAAACCTCAGCAGCAGTGGGGCTACAAACTTAGATATGAGGGCACGAGTTTGGTGTTGACTCTACGCCATCCGCCTTTGGAAGGCAAGACGCCTCTAATAAAAACAAACAGATCACTAGCTGGGATCAAAATTCTGCTCGATCCCGGACACGGGGGTAAGGAAACTGGCGCACCGGGGCCAAATGGTTATCCGGAAAAAGATGTCAATTTGATTGTGTCAAAGTTGATTGCAGAACGCCTTATTCAACGCGGTGCGATCGTGTATTTAACGCGGGAGACGGATAAGGAATTATCGCTTCCAGATCGAGTAGCGATGATTGACAAAATAGAACCAGCGATCGCTCTCTCGATTCACTATAATTCTCTGCCCGATGATGGCGACATGATGAATACTCAGGGCGTGGGAATGTTTTGGTATCACCCCCAAGCCCACAACCTAGCTGTCTTTATGCACAACCATATTGTGAAAGACTTGGGGCGTCCTTCATATGGCGTATTTTGGGATAACTTAGCGTTAGCTCGTCCAGCATCCGCACCATCTGTGTTGATGGAACTGGGTTTTATGAGCAATCCTAATGAGTTTGAATGGGTGGTGAATCCATACGAACAACAGAAATTAGCCAGTGCGATCGCAGAAGGTATTGAGCAATGGTTTGTATCTGTCAAGTAGCCATTTGCTAGAACGATCGAGTATGAAGGATGAAGTGTGAAATTTATTTTTACGCTTCCATCCTTTTTACTTACAGAGGAAATATGTATCTATCTACCGACAAGCTAATGCATTTTGCAGTCGGGCTAGCTGTTGGAGTCTGTTTCTGGCAACTACTAGAATATTATGCAAGAGGAGGAGTGCGCCAAATCAATCCCATCTTGTTTTTATTGATGTTGATTTGGGGAGCAAGTGGGTTATTTTTCTTCCGCAAACTTCATATCCCTATATTAGATGGCGATTTCTTTTATATGGCGGTACCCGATTGGGATATCCCACTCTACAACTGGACGCGGTTAAGGTTTCTACTTCACCGCAGTTGGATGTTTCATTCGGTATTGGTTCCTATAGGTTTAATAATTATCAGTTTTTGGGGAATGCGGAGTCCTCAGCTTATTATACTGAAACTTTTTTTGTGCCGGATAGAGTGCATTGGGCTTATATCCCACATTCCGCACCCACAACTGTCACACATCAGCAAAAGGGGATGGAAGAGTACAAATGAACTAATGAGAAACCAGAATAAACAGGCTTAATGATAATAAGTGGCATTAAGC
>NZ_JACJON010000065.1 GCF_014695585.1 Microcoleus sp. FACHB-831
TATCAGCCTACTCCTGGAGATTTTCCGGCGCTCGCATTGCTTGTTTTTTCACTTCTCAGACCCCAGATTTATTGTCAAGTACAATTTATACCAAATTAGATGAGCTTACCCTGTCTATCCAGCAACGCCCTGTCTTGATATTACGCCAGATAACCTCGGTGAAATTGTAACAAATATTAAACAAAAGATTGAAAATCTACCACGGGCGTTGACTGTAGCCATCTATAACAATAAAGGTGGAGTTGGTAAAACTACTACAACAGTAAATTTAGCCGCTGTTCTCACGTTAAAAGGAAAAAAGGCTTTAATTATTGACTTCGATCCAAATCAACAAGACCTTACAAATTCCCTAGGAATTAAGCAAGGTACAGAAACGTTGTACTCTTACCTTGAAGATAGAAAAAATAGAGTTAATCCTAGTAATGTAATCCAATCGTTTGGAACAAAAAACACAAAAACGGGACACTTATTTCAGATTGATGTTATCCCCGCTGATGAAGACTTAGGCAGTCAGGGTGAGGATAAATTACGCCAAAACTTTGGAATACGAAGACTCTACCAAATTTTAGACAGCCTAAAGTATGAGTATGACTATATTTTGATTGATTCACCTCCTAACTGGCGTTTTTTCAGTCAAAGTGCTATATATGCCTCAGATGTTGTCCTTATTCCAACGAAACACAACAACATCTTTTCGCTAGAGAATGCTGCTGTGGCTATCAAACAGTTTATTCCTCAAGTTCAAGAATCAAGAAAAGATGGTGGGCCGATTGCACTACCGATTTTCTTCAATGGTGAAAGTATTACGGATGCAGGGCGTAATACTGCACATAAAGCAATAGAAGAAATTATCAAACAAACCCCAACCAGTAAGTTTAATTTGCGTCCTTATTTTTATCCGCGTTACACTCAAGCGAAACAAGATCGACATATCTTTGAACTACCTAGCTATGCTCATATAGCTAATGCAGCTTTTTCTCGCGTACCCGCTGCCTACAAAGATAAAACAGCTCGTAATTATTATTTAGAATTAGCAAAGGAGTATTTTCTACAATGAGTAACTTGACCGATATTGGCAACTTAATGCACCTGTACATGGATCAGATCCAAGCTGGTGAAGGAACAGATGCCCCTGAGTTTTTGATTACTGCTACTGCCAAAAAACTCACTAAGTCGGGTGGCCGTAATTGGGTTCCTGTAATTGTTAAAGAAACTGGCGAAGACCAATATGAAGTCATTGGTAACTCATTTATTTATGCTGTTGTTGAAGAAGCTGGATTAGAGAAGGTCTGGTGCATTATTGCCGATCCTAGCGACGAATCTGTAGAACTGACTAAAGTCTTAGCAGGCGAAGTAACTCCAAAAATTAACCTCACTACAGCGACACGAGATGATATCAAAGCAGCGCTTCAGTATCTAATTGAAAAACCTGGTACCGATCTCAAGAGCGTTAAGCTTCTGATTGCTACCGATCGTATTGATGAAGCTCCTCGCCAGTACTGGAAGACACTAGAGCCGATTACAAAACTTAAGTGTGGTATTACCACAGGTAAAAAACTCAATGCTTTGAAAGAAGTTTTTTACTTAACCCCTGAACCCATGCCTGAAGTTATTGAAGACTCTACTACCTTGAACACCTTAACAGCTAGAGAGTTAAGAGATATGGCTAAGAAGCGCGGGATACCTGGCTACAGCAAGAAGAAGAAGGACGAATTAGTTAAACTACTCAGTTAGTAATAGGGGTAGCACTAGCGCTCGATAGGATGGAGGCAGGCGACTTCAGCCCTAAGTTAACCCCACAACAGCAACAAAAGCTGAATCAACATTATGCCAAGTTCCCCAGAACAGAATAGAAAAAACGCTCTAAAATCGACTGGGCCACGGAGCGATCGCGGTAAGGCGATCGTCCGTCACAACAACCTTAAGCATGGGCTACTGGCAACAAAACCGCCCGTCCTCTGTACTGAAAATCGCCAGTGGTTTGATGCAATGGTGGCAGGGTTGATTGAGAAGTATCAACCTCGCGATCCGATCGAATATTTACTCATCGAAACGATTTCAATGGGTTGGTTACGCTTGCGGCGATTGTGGGGCATTGAGGCAGCAGTAGGTGATGTAGCGATACTGAAAATCAAACAAAAACTATCTGGGAAAAGCTCAGAACTAGAGAAGCGCCGCATTACTAAACAGTTGACGGAGGCAGAGACATCTGCTGCTGGGTTGTCCCTGTCTGGCGAACAATTAGCGCGATATGAGCGGCTAATTAGCCTCCAATTGAACGATGCCATAGAAAAATTGGAGGAAATAAAGCGAAAAGAACGGGAGTTAGCTGCTTCTATGGGTTTGCTTGGTATAACCCAGTTTATGAGCGATCGCCTAAGCTACGACGTTGATAACGGCTAAAACCTATGCTAGAAGCGACACTCGTCAACTTAGATAAGTGCTGTTACCTTCATTTCAGCCGATATAGTCTATGTAAATGTCAGTTTTCATAGACTATCGCGCCTGAAACGACCATTTCCCCAACGGGCGATCGCTTAGTCCGGGCATGGAATGTCGTAGGTGGATAGATTAGTCAGGAGTTACGCAGTTGGTACAAGAGTCAGCCAAGGAGCCGCTAAGTAGGAACGCACCGCCTCCCGAACAATACTGGCTTTGGACTCATACCAACTAATGCCAGTATTAAACCAATGCATCTCCAGGCGTAGAAACGCTCGAATCGCCAAACCAATGTGATTGCGTTGAGCACGAGAAGAACGCACTTGGGCTTTTTCAACCCCACA